>CAZMMY010000086.1:0-7183 GCA_964567495.1 uncultured bacterium | reverse complement strand
TCCCCAGCCCACGCTGTCGAGCTGGTAATGGCGCAGCAGAAACCGGTGCTCGGCGTACGTCCCGACTCCCCCTTGCGCTGAAATCCTTAGCGCCGGGCACTCCTCCGGGCAATTTATCTGCTTATCCCGGATCGCTTTTTGATAAATCCCGAAAAGTTCGGCGGCAAGGCTCTCGCGGTTCTGTTTGAACTCCTCGAGAATCGGCCCGAGGAGCTGGCCGGCCGTCGCGAACGCGTGGCCGCCGCAATTCAACCCCGACTCAATGCGGAATTCGGAAACCCAAAGCCCCTTTTTGGCCAGAAACCGCCCCTGGATCATCGCGGAGCGAAAATCGCTGACTTTAATAATGATTCTTTTCTTCATTACTCCGGACTGGTCGGGAATAAAATCGGGAAATTGCTCGATGTAGCTGTAGAGATACGGATTAATCCCCGCAGAGAAAATAACAGCTGAACGCAGCTTGCTGCGGGCAAACCCACGCAAAGCGGCCAGACCGTCCGCGTATTCACGCGGAAGCTTCTCGCCCTTCTGATAATTTTCGCGGTCCAGCTTCGTAAGCAGATTCAGGTCGATCGAGCCCATTTCTATTTTTCCACGCAGCCAGTTTTGAAGATTTCTTTTTTCTTCCGGATCGCGCAGCGCCATCATCCGGTTATATTCCTGCTTGAGCGGGCTGATTTCTTCAAGCAGCTCGAAATACTTCGTGATTTCGCTCTCAGGCTCGAAGGGCGACTTCTTGAGCTCCTCGAACTGCTTGTGCGCCAGATCATGCACGAGGTTCAAATAGGCCGTGAGCCGCAGCGCCCTGGAATCGAACGAGTTTTTCGGGATAGGCTCGAACGGAATTCCCTCCTGGGCGGAATAGTGCTCACGCAGCTTTTCCATCAGGTTGTCGTCCGCCGACATGGCCGAAGAAATGCCGTAACGCGCCACTTTAAGCGGCGTATCGATCGTAAACCCCGTTCCCATTACGGGAATATGAAACGTATGGACTGTCATAATGCCCCCATTTCTACTCACCATCCCGGCAAAAAATCAGGCACGCATTGGTGCCGCCGAACCCGAAGCTGTTGGACATGACCGCATTCAGCCTGACGCCGTCCCGCCGCTCACGCACCACCGGCATACTCTTGAAATTCGGGTCCAGACAATCGGTATTGGCCGACGCGGTAAGAAAATCGTTTTCCATCATGATCAAACTGTAAATCGCTTCGTGGACCCCCGCCGCACCCAGCGAATGCCCCGATAACGATTTCGTCGAACTAATCGGCGGGATGTCCTCTCCAAAAACCCCGCTAATCGCCTGCATCTCTTTAATATCGCCCTGCTGAGTCCCCGTTCCATGCGCGTTAATATAATCGATACGCACGGAGGGCTTGAGCGATGCCAGCGCTTGCCGCATGCAGCGCTCAGCCCCTTCTCCCGAGGGCAAAACCATATCAAAACCGTCTGAATTGGCGCCATAGCCCGCCAGCTCCGCATAAATCTTTGCTCCGCGCCGAATGGCCCGCTCACGCTCCTCGAGGACCAAAATACCGGCTCCGCCCGCAATTACAAAGCCATCGCGCCTCACGTCAAAAGGCCGCGAGGCCTTTTCCGGCGTTTCGTTGTATTCCGAGGAAAGGGCCCCCATCGCGTCAAACAGAAGGCTCAACGTCCAGTTTTCTTCCTCTCCGCCTCCCGCAAAAATCAAATCCTGCTTCCCGAGCTGAATCAGCTCCATCGCATGGCCGATACAATGCGCGCTGGTTGCGCAAGCCGATGTGATCGAATAATTGACTCCCTTGATTTTAAAATAATTGGCCAGACAGGCTGAAACCGTGCTGCTCATGGTGCGCGGCACGCGGAAAGGGCCGACTCCGCGGATCCCCTGCGCCCTTAGCGAATCCGCCGCATCCACAAGGTTGTAAGACGACGCCCCGCCCGACCCCGCGACGACACCGACCCTTTCATTCGAAACAGATTCAATGGCCAGCCCGCAGTCTTCGATCGCCTGCTGCATCGCGATACATGCGTACGCGGCCGCGTTCCCCATAAAGCGAAGGGCTTTTCGAGGGATATGCTCTTCAGGATGAATGCGTATCCCCCCGGCGACCCGGCTGCGAAGCCCGAAGCGCTCGTATTCTTTCTGATAAGAAATTCCGGAACGCCCCTCGTAGAGAGAATCAAAAACTTCGCGGCGATTGTTCCCGAGACACGAAACAATGCCAAGCCCGGTCACCACGACTCTGCGCATCGCACTCCTATTCTTACCGTTTAGGCGTTATCCCGTCAGTCTAGCGAAGCGCAGCTCTTTCCTATATGACCTGCGTCATACGATCCGATAATTCAATCATCCCCCTTAATGAGGTCGTGTCCGAAATTTCAAACTGCCGGCGCCCCTGCCGGCCGCCGAGAGCATACCCTCCCACCTCCGTGGACGCCCCCGCGCTCATGTGGGTGACGCCGATTTTTTTTTGCAGCATTTCACGGCGAAACGCCGCTGTTTCGCGAGTGCTCAGAACGATTCCGGCCTCCGGGAACGACACCCGCGCCAGCGCCACAATCCTTTGATAATCCGAATCGCCGACAGGGTAAAAATCCGCCGCACTCCCCTGGGCCGGCCGCAGGCGGGGAAAAGAAAACGTCAGTGAAAACGGGCCTTCCGCCCGGCTTCGAAGATGCCCGGCGTGGCGGAAAAGGCCCAGGATTTCTTTCTTCCAGTCAGGGGCGATCCCCAGCAGAACCCCCATCCCCAGGCTCCGGATTCCCGAGCGAAGCGCGCGAAAAGGCGCCTCATAGCGCCAGTCAAAATCCCGCTTCGGGCCGGACAAGTGCACCTTCGCATATACCCGGCGGTCGTAGGTTTCCTGGTAAAGAACATTGCGCGCGATTCCCGCCTGGGCAAGCTGCGCGTACCCGCCGCAATCGAGCGCGCCGGTTTCTGCCGCGAGCTTAAAAGAATATTCACTCTTTTTTAAGGCTTCAGCATATTTGATCAAGGCGGGCACTCCGGCTACAGGCTCATGTTCCCCCGCCACGAAAAGAAGGGAGCGGTGGCCCTCCCGCCACAGATGCCCGGCTTCTTTCAACAACTCTTCGATCGAAAGGGATTTTCTCGGAAGCCGGCGGTTCAGGACCCGGAAAGAGCAGTAGGAGCAGTCGTTGACACAGTAATCCGAATAATAAAGCGGCGCAAAAAATTCGATTTTGCCCTGAAAATTCTTTCGGGTTATTTCCCGCGCATGGCGAAACAAGGCCAGCCAGTCCTCTTCACTCCCGTCCCGGAGCAGCGCCTCGGCTTCATCCGGCGAAAGCCCTGTCAGCGTTTCTTCTCTCACCTCCATTTTCAAATGGCCTCCGCGCCTGGGCGCAGCCGGAATTCCAGGCCGCCCTTCAAAAAATATTCCATCTCAAAACATCACCGGGTTTCAAACACAGGCGCAGGCTGATAAGCGCAGGTGGGATCTTCGGCCAGATAATCGCCGGTCATGGCGTAAGCGCGGGCGCGGGAACCGCCGCAAACCTCTTGATATTCGCAAAGGCCGCACCGCCCCTTCAAGAGCGATCCATCCCGGAGTTCACGAAACACAGGATGGTTGCGGTAAATTTCTCCAAGCGGCGTCCGGAGAACATTCCCGGCGAGAACCGGCAAAAAACCGCTCGGATAAACATCACCCCGGTAAGAGACGAACGCGAACCCTTTACCCGAATTGACGCGTCCGGCCTGCTGCCGCACAACTCCCCCGCGGGGCGCGTTATGCCCCGGAAGCGGGACTTTCCGGACCTCCCGGCTTTCTTCCTGTTCGAGAAAATACCGCCGGTAATGCGGAGCTTCGGTCACTTTAATAATAAAAGGCACCCGCTTGCCAAACGCATAGATTTTTTTAAACGCCGCGTCAAAAAGTTCCGGCGCCATCAATTCCACATCCTTCCCCCGCCCCATCGGGACGAGGAAAAAAACTTCCCAGAAAACGATCTCCTGCTTTTCGACCAGGGACATCAGCGATTCGAGGCGGTCCTGATTATGAACATTCACGAGCGAATTGATCTGCACGCCGAGCCCCGCTTCCCGCGCGAGCCGGAGCGCTTCAATCGTCCGGTTGAAAATGCCGGGCTTGCGCCGGAATTCGTCATGGACCCCAGGGTCGGCATCATCCAGGCTGAACGCCACCTGATCGAGCCCCGCCGCCTTTAACTCTTTAAAAACCGCGGGCGTCAGCGCAGGCGTCACGGCCGGAATCGCCGCCGCCCGCAAACGCAGCCGCTTGGCTTCGCGGATAAGCTCGAACAAATCGGGGCGCTTCAAGGCATCACCGCCGCTGAAAACAACGAGCGGTGCGCCGGCTTCCTGGATCTGGCGTAAAAGTGTTTTTCCCTGCTCCGTCGTAAGCTCATCGGGTTCCGCCAGCGGCTGGGCGCTTGCGCGGCAGTGTACGCAGGCCAGATCACAGGCCCGGGTTGTTTCCCAAATCACCAAAAAGGGTTTTTGGTTGAAGTCGAATTGATCATTCACGGCAGACACCGGCCAGATCCATTTTTTGACATTCGGCAGGCCCCGCAGCTCCCGACCGGCTAAAAAAGTTTTCTACCGCTTTCCGCGCCCCGGAAACACATCCCGACAAGCCTCCGGGCTGATAGGATTGCCCGGCAAAATAGATATCTCCGCAGCCGCGCTGCAAATCCTCGGCCTTTTGCTTCCAGGCGGGATACTCCATGTCATAACTCGGCAGGGTTTCTTCGTAGCGGACTCCTTCGGACCACAGCGGCGCTGATTTGATTCCAACAACCTCGCAAAAATCATGAGTTATCCTGCCGCAGACCTGTTCAAGCGGCAGCGAGGCAAACAGTTTTGATTTCAGCGCAGAGCCGAAAATCCGGACCATGACCTTGTCCTCCGGCGAGCGGCCTTCGAATTTATAACTGGAAAAGGTGGCGCCCTGCATTTCGTACGCCGGGTCCATGCCGCTGACAATCCCGCTTCCGCGCAAATGGCCCGGCCAGTCGCTCCTGCGGAAAATAGCGTTTGCCAGAAAAACAAACCGGACGGGCTGAAGCTTGAGGCATCCGGCCAGCTCCGGGAAATCAGGCGCAATCAGCCGGGAAGCCTGCCTGGCCCCCAGGCATAAAAAAACAGCGTCGGCTTCCCGGACCTTCCCGTCACGGCAGAAGATTCTCCAGCCGCCGTCAGATTTTTTCAGGTCTGTGACATGGACTCCGGTGCTCCAGGAAATACCGGCTTCCTGGGCCAATTTCTCCACCAGCACGGAAAGGCCCTTCCTGAAACTTCGAAAACCTGCCGACACGATCGCCGACGGCTTCCCTTTCGCGGCCCAGAATGCTTTTGTCAGGCTTCCATGCGCGGCCTCGAGCGATTGCCAGTGAGGAAAAGAGGCCTGCAAACCGACTTGCCGCAGGTCCAGGCCAAAAATACTGCCCAGAAACGGCTGAGCCAGCCGCCGCAGCGCCTCCGTTCCAAACCTTCGCTCGATAAATCCCCCAAGGCTTTCCGGCAGACCCTTGCGGCGGCGGGGGACCAGCCCTTCGCAGGCCATGCGCAGCTTTCCTTTCCAGCTAAAGCCGGGTAGGCGCAATAAAGTCGATAATTTCATCGAGGTCAGCCCGCAAAAATCTTCCGGCAAGGAATAAAGCCGGTCTCCTTCCCGCAAAAAAAGCCCGCGGCTTTGCGGCTGGACCGATATCAGCTCCTTTTCCAATCCCAAATCGCGGCAAAGCTCCAGCAGCGCCGGCCTTTCAACCGCGAACGCGTCCGGCCCACTCTCGACAAGACAGCCGTGCTGAAAACGGGTTTGAATCATGCCGCCAAGCCGCGGCTCGGCCTCGAGCCCTTCAACCGAAATGTCCAAACCCCGCGCCCGGCTTTCTTTTTGTAAAAAAAAGGCCGCCGCGAGGCCCGATATCCCGCCGCCGATAACCGCTACACGCAGGGGCATCAGGACACGGCCCCAAAGGCTTCTTCTTTGCAGCTTTTCATAATTGGGATATTTTGGGCGAGATATATATTATTTCATATGATTCACGTCATAGATCCCGGTTTTACCGGGCCAACCCTTGACGCTTTCTATTCGGGGAAGGCTTTTCAGGCGAGGCTGTACCGGAAGCGGGGCTTTCCCTGGGGTGTGGTGCAGCAGAAGGGACGAGTCTTTAACTCGCGAGGCCGGAGTGCGGGGTTTAAATGGCTGCTATTTTTTTCGGGTTTTAGAATCGCAGCTGCGCGAATCCTCGCCGGATCCCGCAAGTAAATCACGCAGCTTGTCGAAGTCTAAAATCTTGATCGCTTCTTTCGTCCCGCCGATGACTTTGTCTTTTTTCATTTCAGCCATCACGCGGATCGCAGTCTCCACAGTCGTGCCGGAAAGCCGCGCGATGTCCCACTTGGTCAACGGAATCACATCCTGATGCTTCAGGCTTAAATCGAGCAAGGTCCGAGCGACCCTGACGGAAACGCGGTCCACGCGGTGGCAATGCCCGCACTCTACCGCCCTCAGGCTGGCGCACATCCGTTTCATAACGGTCTGGAATACGGCAGGGTGCCGCCAAAGCACCTGGTTGAAAACGGCCAGCGGGATCGAAAGGGCTTCGCTTTTCTTCTCGCTTATCGCGGTCACGGGATACACCTGGCCATCCAAAATCGGCAAACAGCAAAATAAATCGCCCGGACCCGCGATGCATGTGGCTGAAGCCGCGCCGGAAACAGCCGTATAGCCCAGCACCGCTTTCCCGCTAATCAAGATCCATGCGTCCTGGGCGGGCTGATTCGCCTCGAAAATGATCTGGCGGCGGGCAAATTTCCTGCAGTGGGCTTGTCCGGCCAAATCCTCGATCGCCGCATCCGGCAATCCGGAGAGCTCCTCGTTGGCACGGATGGCCCGAATCATCACCTGCCGCGTTTCGAATAAATTGCTGGAAGATTTTTTCTTTGAAATCATGCGGGCTCAGTCTAACTCCCCTGATTTAAAACCGCAACGTAATATCGATCCCTCCCCTTCGCTCAGGCTCAAGCGCCCCCGGCCCCGTTTGCCGGATGCTGCCGGAGGCTGTGCCCCGGGCCGACCGCTATTTTTCGCCCAAGCGAGTGAATCATGCTTCCCACGCACCCCGCGCAATCGCTCGGCTTTTCAGTGATGCAAATTTTGTTCGGGTATATCTCGTAAAATTTACGGTATTCCTGCGGTGTCACGTT
>CAZMMY010000085.1:6143-7207 GCA_964567495.1 uncultured bacterium | reverse complement strand
TCGAAAGATTTCCTCGGCCAGCTGAAGGGCGTTGCCGACCCTGAAAAAAAGCGCAAGATCATCGGCAGGGTGTTCGTGGAGACTTTCGATCGTGAGGCCAAAAAGCTCGGCAATGTGCCGTTTCTGGCGCAGGGCACTCTTTATCCCGACGTGATCGAATCGGTTTCCGTTTATGGCGGGCCCACGAGCACGATCAAGAGCCATCATAACGTCGGCGGCCTCCCCAAAGGCATGAAGTTCCATCTGGTCGAGCCGCTGCGCGAACTGTTCAAGGACGAGGTCCGAAAGGTCGGCATCGCGCTCGGCCTGAAAGAAGAGCTGGTCAGGCGCCATCCGTTTCCGGGCCCGGGCCTGGGCGTCCGCATCCTGGGCGACGTCACCAAACAGAGGGCGGACATTCTCCGCGAGGCCGACGACATTGCGATTTCGGAAATCCGCAAAGCCGGGCTTTACGACAAGATCTGGCAGGCTTTTGTGGTCCTTCTTCCGGTCAACAGCGTGGGCGTGATGGGGGATGAACGCACATACGAAAACGTCGCGGCGGTCCGCTGCGTTACGTCCACCGACGGCATGACCGCCGACTGGTACCGCATGCCGTACGACGTGCAGGCCCGCATCTCCAACCGCATCATCAACGAAGTCCGCGGCATCAACCGCGTCTGCTACGACATCTCGAGCAAGCCTCCCGCCACCATCGAGTGGGAATAACCGTTCCGCGGGTTTGACTCGCGGGCGGCCGTGCTGGATAATACGCCCATGAATCACGACCCTTCCAAAGACCCCGTCGCGGACTGCATCGAAACCCTCAAAAAACTCAGCCAGGACAGCGAGTATTTCGCCAGCCTTCCGCTGGAGCAGAGGATCGAGCTGCTCAAGGCAGCGGGCAGGCTTTCGAGGCCCGACCAGGTGGAGCGCATCAAGCGCAGCCGCGCCATCCAGCGGGAAAGCGGCAAGCGTATTTTTGAGTCCGAGCGCAAGGCTCGCAAAGCCACGGGCATCCGCAGCGCCCGCGAAGCCGCTGTTTTTAGCGCGCCCGGAAAAATCGCGCTGGAAGAAGCCCTTCC
>CAZMMY010000085.1:500-6133 GCA_964567495.1 uncultured bacterium | reverse complement strand
ATGCGCTCTGCCCGCAGTGCGCGGATTTCAATTACCAGAAACGTTTTCAGTCGGCCCCGCTCGAGGGCCAAATTGCCCTGATTACGGGCTCACGCCTCAAGATCGGTTATCAGGCCTCGCTCATGATGCTGCGCGCCGGAGCCGAGGTTATCGCGACCACGCGCTTTCCCGTTGATTCCGCCTTCCGCTATTCGCGCGAAAAGGATTTTCGTGAATGGGGCGGGCGGCTGCACATTTACGGCCTGGACCTCCGCCACACGCCGAGCGTGGAAATTTTCTGCCGGTATATCGAGCAGACTTATCCGCGCCTGGACCTTCTGATCAATAACGCGGCCCAGACCGTGCGCAGGCCCGCGGGCTTTTACGCGCATCTCATGGAAAACGAAAACCGCGGTCTGGCCGCTCTTCCGGCTGAAGCGAAGCCTCTGCTCGCACGCTACGAAACGTGCGTGCGCCAGCTTTCAACGGCTTCTGCGGCAGGCGCGGGGAGCGAAAACCTTCCGGTTTCCTGGGACGCCAAGGCGCCCGGCATCGGCCTGCGTGCGTCGGCAGGGCTTTCGCAGATTCCGTACGCGTACGACCGCGCGCTCGAAGTGGAGCAGGTTTTTCCGGCTGGAAAGCTGGACGCCGACCTTCAGCAGGTCGACCTGCGCGAGGTCAATAGCTGGCGGCTCAGGCTGGGGGAAATCGAAACTTCGGAGATGTTCGAGCTGCAGCTCGTGAACGCCATCGCGCCTTTCGTTCTGTGCAACAAGCTGGCGCCCATGATGAAGGGCGACAACACGGGCAAGAAGCACATCGTGAACGTCACGGCCATGGAAGGGAAGTTCTACCGCTTCAAGAAAGCCGACCGCCACCCGCATACCAACATGGCCAAGGCTGCGCTGAACATGTTGACGCACACGGCCGCGAGCGGCCTGGCGGAACACGGCATTTACATGAATGCGGTCGATACAGGCTGGGTGACGGACGAAGACCCGGCAGCGCTTTCAGCCCTGAAGCAGGAAAAGCACGACTTTCAGCCGCCGCTCGACATCGTCGACGGCGCGGCCCGCGTGTGCGACCCGTTTTTCGACGGTATCCTGACGGGCAGGCACTGGTGCGGAAAGTTTTTGAAGGATTATTTCCCGATCGACTGGTAAGCGGAGCGAAGAGCCTAGGCCGAGGCCGCGGCGATTTTAGCTTCGAGGATTTTTTCTTTTGGTGTGCGCTTCAAATCCCAGGCCCATCCGAACAGGGAAGAAACGTAAATCAGCCACTTGGAAGGGTCCCAGTGGTACCACAGATGGCCGTTGCGGTAATCGGTGCTGAACTTGTGATGAAAGCTGTGGTAGCCTTCGCCTCCGGTCAGGAAAGCGCCGACCCAGTTGTCGCGCGCGCTCACGTTCTTGTCGAAGGTCTTGTCACCGAATGTGTGTGCGAACGAATTGATGAAAAACACGACCTGAAAAACCACGAATAGCCTCACGCCCACGCCGAACAGCAGCGCTTCAAAAGGCTGGCCGAATAAAAAGCCGAGCCCCACCGGAAGTACGATCCCGAACATCGCGGCCCAAAGTTGAAAGTAATTGTTCTGGTGCATGACCAGCTTGTTCTTGGCCAGGTCCTGCACGTTTTTCATGTCGAGGGAACGGATCCAGAAAAGGATCCAGCCCACGTGCGCGTACCAGAAACCTTTTTTAATGTTGTACGGGTCCCTGAGCGTGTCCGTGTAGGCGTGATGAGTGCGGTGCAGGGAAGCCCATTTGAGGGCCGACTGCTGCAGCGAAGCGGCCCCGAATCCCAGCATCAGGAACTGATAAACGGTGTTGGCCTGGTAGGCCTTGTGCGAAAAAAGCCTGTGATAGCCCGCTGTCACGGCCAGCACGGTGGTTGTGCACATGAACGCGAAGATCCAGAACCCGGCCTGGGTGATGCCGTGCTGGTAAAGGTACCAGGGGCAGAAGACCACAGCCACGAGGGAGATGCCGCCCAGGAAGTAAATGCTGGGCCAGCGGTTGAAGCGTTTGCCCGCGATAGGATGGTATTTCATTTGTGCAGTATACGTCATGGCGGATGCCGGGGATTCCTTTATTTATCGGGGGTTCCGGGTTCTCCTGTACAGACGAGGTGTAAAATCTTTTATTCAAGGCGGCTTGGCGAGCAAAAAGAAAAGGCGGGACCGTTTTGAGCGGCCCCGCCTTTCCCGGCTTAATGCGGCGTACTGCTTATTCCGTTTTCTTTTCCCGCAGCGATTTTAACGTTAAAAGATCCCATGTGCCGTTGATGATCATCTTCGTGCCATCCATGGTGTCTCTCAACATCTTGTCCAGCGGGTTCATTACGACGTGCCGTTCCTTCAGTACCGGTACTTGGTCCATACCTTTGCCGATTCCTTCATTCACGGTGCCGTAGATCCTGCCGGTGTCCCGCACCGGTTCGAACCTGTTGTCTTTGGTCGTGGCATCCACGTAATTATCGACCGTGGCTACCAGAGCCATCGCCGGACTGCCGCCCAGTGCCATTAAAACCGCGAGCAATAACGCGATTTTCTTCATAACCTCCACCCCCCCCTTGGAAAAACCTCATTTTCCGCCCAATAGAACCTGTCTAGGTCCTATAAAAAGCTTAAACTACGCGCTGGCGCTTGCAAGGGGGCTTTCTCAAGGTGTCTTCATAAGTTTATTAGAATTAAAGAGTTAGAATGGCTTATTAAATTATGGCAGGAATCTTATGTAAAGACAGTCTTAGAGGATACCTAACAAACCTATCTTGAAGGCGCAAGGTCGGGAAAATAGGATGAAAAGACAGTCCTTCCGAGAGTATGATGGGGGCCATGCTGACCAAAATGGAGGAACGGACCGCGTCTTCGGTCCTCAAAATCAAAAGTCACGGCGAAGTTCCTTACGCGGAAATTGCAATCGGGCCGAAGCTTACCCGCTCGAGCGTCATGTTGACTTACGAAGGCGAGCTGCAAGGCGAGGGCGTCCTCGAAGAGCTGAAAATCAGCTTTGCGGGAAGCGCTTCGATCTTTAACGGCTTCCAGCGTTTTACGGGCAAGCTTGCGGGCATGGAAGGCAGTTTCATCCTGCGGCATGACGGCCGGTTCGTGGGCGGCAAAACGAACGCCAACCTGACTGTGGTCCCGGGTTCCGCGACCGGTTCTCTCAAAGGGCTGCGCGGGGAAATGAAAATCCGAAGCTTCTCGGAAAAAGAATTTCCCGTCACTTTCAATTACAGGTTCGTCTGATGGCCATCCTGATGCCGGGCACGGCGGAAAGCAAAGATTCGCAGCTCAGGATAAAACTGGCCGTAGGCGCAGGTATTCTTTTGTGCGCCATATCCCTCGCCGGCAGTCTTTTGATCCTGGACCTTGCCGCCGGTCCTGCCGAGAGAAGTATGGACCTTTTTCTGCTGTTCTGCCTGACCGTGGGCCTTGCTCATAAAAGCCGCACGGCCGCCATCATTCTGTTTTTTTATTTTGTCCTTACCCGGGTGCCGTATGTTCTGGCCATGCCCGATAAAACGCATCAGCCCCCGTTCCTCTTCGCTGTTTTTTTGTTTTCAGTCTTCTTTTTTACGGGCCTCATCGGCACGGTCGCTCATCACCGGGCAGCGGGGACCCACGTTTCGGGAAAAAACGTCACGGTCAAAACGGTTCTGGCCATGATTTACGGCGGCACGGGCGGCTTGCTCGGTATCGCCGGCTCTTTCATCCGGCTGGGGCAGGGCACCCGGAACGACGTCTTGCTCGGTACGGCGTTCATCGCGCCGCTGCTTATGATGTTTTTTTTCACGTACCTGGGTTCGATGCCGGTGACTGCCGGAAAGCCCATGGCTGTGCCCGTCGATCAGCTTCAGCCGATGAGGTTCACGGTGGCGAGCTTTTTCCGTCTCGCATTTTTAGGGGGCTGCCTGGCGGCGTCTGATTTTTTTGGAGCCATGTGCGCCGTTCTGCCGGCTTTTCAGCAGCAGCAGCAGCAGCAGCGAATGATATCCGCGCCCGCGGCTTCTACCGTGCTTTCGCGTCCGGCCCCGGTTCAGGCTCCTGCTGCAAGTTCCTACGCGGACACCGGCTCCGACGACAAACCGTCTTACTTCGAGCCGCTGGCGGGCGAAGCCGACCCGCTCAAAGGTGTCGAGTCGCTTGATAAGCCGCCTATTATGGCGCCGAAGCGGCTGGCTGACATGGTGCCGCCTGTCCAGATGGAGCCCAGCGAAGAGCAGGCGGAAAATGTTTTTATTGAAGCCCTGGCAGACAAAAAAGAAGCCGCCGTCGACGAGCCTGTTAAAGTCACCTATAAGCTTTGGACCCGCTACGACACGCGCTATGAAGGTTTTGAGAAGGAGCCGGAGCTGCGCGATTTCTGGATCGAGGAAAAGCTGTTCGATAAAAATCCCAGTACGGAACAGGAACGCCGCAGTGGAAAACGTTACGTGAGCGCCGCTGTCCGTGAGATGACGCTTTATCCGCTTCGCGAAGGTGAGTTGGTCATCCGGCCCGGCATATTGCACGCGTCCATACGCGAGGAGCAGGATTCGTCACCCCTGGATGCTGAAAGGAAGCATCTGCGTTTCACGCCGGGAGAAATCAGGATCAAAGTCAAAAAGGGCGGGCCTTCCAGATATTTGGCCGCTCTCAAACCCGCGGCGCAGCAGGGTAAAGCGCGGGCCAGCGTCATCCTTCTGATTGACGTTTCTGGAACCATGCTCGCCGAAGACGTTCCCGGCAGCAGGCTCGCCGCGGTCAAGAAAATTGCTGAGGATTTTATCAGGACGAAGCCCAACGCCAATATCGGCGTCAAGGTTTTTGCCAGGGGGACCAGGACCCTTGCGCCGCTTTCAGAGAACAGGCCTGCGCTGGATTTCGGAAAGATCGAAGCCGGCATGATCGCGGACGGCACCGCGCTGGGCGACGCGATTTTCGAGTCCGTGCTCGAGCTGAGCCCCGCGGCCGGCCCGCGCGAAATTATCATCCTGACCGATTCAGGAGAAAACAACGCCGGCCATTTGCACCCGCTGACCGCTGCGGATATCGCCAGGCGGCAGGGCGTGCGCATTCATACTATCGGCGTCGGCGAAGGCGGTATGGCTCCGTTCCCAATTAATGACCCGGTTTTAGGCAAGCGCATGATCCGGGCCAATGTCCGCATGGATGACGGCCTTTACGACCAGCTGGCGAAAATTACGGGCGGGGGCTACGCCAAATCTGCGAACGTAGAGCGTTTGAACAAAGCTTTCGCCCAGCTGCGCAAGACCCTGAACGTTTAAATATGTCATTGGATCCCGGCTTTCGCTGGGATGCCAACTACTCGTCTTTCGGCAGGGCCGGTTCGTCGAAGGGAAGCGTGATGATGTTGGGATGGTGGTCGGAGAACTGCTCTTCCATGCTCATGTTCAATTCCTCGAGAGTTTCCCCGTAATGCGGCGCGAATTTGTACGGCCCGCCGTCGTCATGCGGCGTTTTTAAATACGACTTCACGAAAACCCAGTCCAGCCGGATTTTCCCGATCCAGGGGCCGATAGGCCTTCTCACCTTGAACGTCGTCTTGAAACCTTTCAGGTCCCTCTGGTTTGAGTTGGCCAGCGCTCCGCCTTTTTCGTTGATGGAACGGTTCAGATTGCCGCGGAAGTCGAACGCGCCGCCGTCCGTA
>CAZMMY010000085.1:0-490 GCA_964567495.1 uncultured bacterium | reverse complement strand
ACGGAATTCCTGGATGGCGTTGAACAGCCCGTAAACCGGGTTGGGGCCGATCAGCTTGATATGTTTCGCCAGCGGGTTCTGAAAGCCGCGCGTCATATTTGTCAGGTTTCGCGCGATGTTGACCGGGCCGTAGGGCGTGAGGAACGTAATGGCGGCGTTGAACCATGTCTGCGGGTTTTTCGCGGTGCGGCTGGCAATGCGCGTGGCCGTAGTCGGACTGATGTCTGTGCCTGCGGCGTTGAAGTCGCCCATGACGATGACCGGGTGCTTGATGCCGCGGATGTAATCGAGGATCTCGATCATCTGCTCCTCACGAGCCTTGGGCAGGCACTTGATCTCGAGGTGGACATTGATGATGCTGAGCGTTTTCTCCGGGAGCTCGGGTACTTCAAGGTCCACGCGAAAGAAAATCCTGCCGCCGACTTTCATTTCGCGCGTCAGCTCGTTCAGGAAAATAGTCTTACTTCCAAATCGGCGTGTGTGCTCAACG
>CAZMMY010000084.1:0-7287 GCA_964567495.1 uncultured bacterium | reverse complement strand
GGCTTCATATTGGACTTCCCCCGTTACAGCGCCGTTATGGCCATAACCGGAAGCATCGGCAATCACACCGCCCCGTTCATTAAGATGCCAAAGACCGGTAATGCCGCGCGGATTGCCGGCATGAGTCAGGGTTTCGGTTTCTGAAAGGGCGCGGTCGTAGAAACCAACTTCGTCGATGACGCCTTTATAAAACTGGTCCAGGCGGTTGTCGATCAGGGCGCCCAGATAAATAGGGTTGGTGCCGGGGCGGACGCCTGTGACCTCGGTCGGTTTTCCGTCCAGCACGCCGTTCAGATGAATGCGGATATCGTTTCCGTTATAAATGGCCGCGACGTGATACCAGACTCCCGCAGCAAGCTTGGTTTCGCCGGAGTGATGGACAGTGACCGCGCCGTCGGGCGAAACGAGGAAATCAAGTTTCCCTTCCGCCGAAATCTGGAGCGCGAAAGATCGTTCCATACCGGTCGTCTGCCAGCGCGAAATAATCGTCTGTGGTTTGGAGCCGCGGCCTGGTTCAACCGGGCGGACCCAAGCTTCGATCGTAAACGGCCCGTTGAAATTCATGTTCTGATAATGCGGAATGAAAACATAGCCGAGCTCGCCGTCGAAAAGGCGTGCGTAACCGAAACCGGTCTGGCCGCTGACTACTTCAACTTCGCTGGATTTCGCAACGTTACGCCCGATCACATCCAGCAGGTTCGTTCCGTTCGGTTCATCAAAATGCCACAGCGCGAAAAGTCCGGGTTCGCGGTTCGCGACGGGAAGCGGAAGTTCGACGCCGGATTTTTCGTGAACAGGAGTGAAGTCGAGTTCGAGGGTGCCGCGTGACGCCGTTGTGTTTAAGGAATATTCGCCTTTGTCGAAAGACTGTCCGCCGGCATCGCGGTAAGCCGGAATGGAAACAAGTTTTGCGCGGCCTTCACTGAGCTCGATTTTTTTGGAGTCGTACTGATAATCTTCCGCGTTGTCGAAATCCCATTGGCGGATTTCTGCGGAGACGGGGGAGCTGATAAGGAGGCTGAGAATTAAAACTGAGCCTGCCCGGAGGTGATGTTCTAAAACTTTTTTTCCGCGCCGAATTTTTTTTGTCACTTAGTTGAGAGCCCGGACTCTCACCTGACTTTTTGTTCCAGCTCCAATGAAAGAATGTAAGTCTCTACCTTCTTTGCGTCCGGCGCTTTTGGATTCACCGACAAATAACGCTGATAGTGGTGAAGCGCCTTTTCCCGGTCGCGAATATAATCGTCGTAAAGAACGCCGAGATTATAATGCGTCTCCGGGTCGTTCGGCCTGAGTTCCAGTACCTGTTCGTATTCCTGTATGGCTTCTTTGTACTGTTTGTTCTTCAGGAAGATCGTTGCCAGATTATAGTGCATATCGGCGTTTTCGCGCATCATTTTTTGCGAGATACGGCTGGCCTTGGCCAGGCCGGGCACGGATTCCTTGAACTTGGCCTTCAAAACCTCAAGTTTTTCGCGGTTTTCAGCGTTTTCGGCCAGGAGCTGCTTCTGCCTTTTCTCCAGCTCCCCCACGTATTTTGTTTTTTTCAGGATCTCCTTGTTCTCCGCACGCACCCGGTTCAGCTCTTCCCTGTCCAGTTCGAAGGGTTTCATCTGCCGGCGCAGTTCCTGCATCTGCGTGTCCGTCTCGATAAGTTTGGAGGCGAGTTTCTTGGTCTCTTCTTCCAGCCGGTTGCGATCTTCCTTCATTTGCTGGATTTTTTCCGGCGTATATTCGGTCATGGTGGATGCCAGCGAGTTCGCACGTGATTCAGCATCGAGAACTCTGGCCTCGAGCTCTTTTATGCGCGACGCGTGGTTCAGCGCGTTCTGCTCACGGGCGGCCTTCACCTTCTGCGCTTCGGTTTTCAGGATTTCGATTTCTTTTTTCAGCGCTTCGACCTCAACGCCGGCCTGACCGCCTTCGGTTTTCGCTTTTTCCGCGGCCGCGACCATAGCCTCCTTTTCTTTCAGAAAACTTTTGGCCTGCAGCAGGACGTTGTCGCGGTCCTTGGTCACGGTCTCAAGTTCTTTTTTTGTTTTCTCGAGCTCTGCCTGAAGAGCTTTTTCATCCGCGCGGGCGGCGGGGACGGCGAGAAGAACAAATAAAACGAATAACGAAAAATATTTTTTCATTTCAGCCTTAATAGGTTTTGAACGGCTTGAGCTGCTTGTCCTGGATCTGACGGTCTGTGAAAGTCGTGTCGCCGTTAATGACGTAAGGCGTAAGGAAAACAACGAGTTCCACTTTCGTGACATCTTCCTGCGTGCCGCGAAAAAATGCGCCGAGCACGGGGATGCTTCCAAGGACCGGAATTTTTCTGACGGTTTTTGCTTTCTGGTCTTTTCGAAGGCCGCCGATCACGATCGTGGTGCCGTCCTTGACCATGACGCTGGTTTCCGCGAGGGTAGTGTCGATGATCGGAATCTGGTTCGAAGTCGGCGTGATCAATGTGCGGCCCACGCTCGAAACCTCGGGCTTGATTTTCATGGTCACGTAACCGTCGTCGTTGATCACAGGCGTAACTTCGAGCGAAATGCCGACGTCGACGAATGTGACGTTTTCGGCAGTGGTCGAAGTCGTCTGGCCGGTCGTGGTCGTCGTTGTCACAAACGCTTCGCGCGTGCCGACAAGGATGCGCGCGGCTTCCTTGTTGATGGCCGTGATGCGCGGGCTGGAAAGGATTTTGGTCTGCCCCACCGTCTGGAGGTACTGGAGCGTAGCGCTGAAGGAGTCGGTGGCCGTATTGCCGATCGTCAGCTGGCCGAACTGGGTCACAGTGCTGCGGACAGGGAAGGTGCCGGAAAAGGTCGGACGGAACTTCTCAATGCCGATTTCGTTGCCCGCGTCACGCAGGACTTCCTGCCAGTTGATGCCGGCGTCGAAGTTGTCGTTCAGGGTGACCTGGACGATCTTGGCCTCAATGAGCACCTCGCGGGTCTTCTCGTCGAGGGCCTGGACGATACGCTCGATCTCGTCCATGCGCTTGGACAGGGCGGACACGATAAGGGTGTTGCTGCGGGCGTCGGCCCGGACCGTCCCGAGCTTCAAGGCGTCAAGGCGCTCCCGGAGCTGGACCTCGACCTCAGAGGCCTGGGCAAACCGGAGATTGAAGATACGCAGGTTCTGGCCCTTTTCCATCTCGTTGACGATCTTTTCCATCTCCTGGATCTTGTCTTCGGTGTCGAGCAGGATCAGGGTAGCTGAGTCCTCATCGATAATGACCTTGCCGATATCACTCTTGGAGGCAGAAAGCACGGTGAAGACCTGACTGGGCACGGCGTAGCGCAGCTTGATGATCCGGGCCATGCGAACGTCCGCATATTTGCGTCCGTAAAGGGCCTGGTATTCGGTTTCGGTCATAACGCTGTAAATTTCTCCCTGGCGCGCGATGGCCAGGTTATTGGAAAGGAGCATGATTTCGAGGATATCGGCCACGCTGACGTCGGTCAAATATAAGGAAATACGCCCCGTGACGTTCTTGCCGATGACCATATTCAGGTTGCCCTTGAGCGCCAGGAACTTCAGGGCTTCGGCAATTTCAATGTTGCGCAGGTCGAGCGTCACGCGCTCGCCCAGGCCGGCGGCAGTGCGGTCGAAAGCTATGCGGGGCGGCACAGTGGACACGGCCGCGTCGTCGCCCGACACAAGGACCGTGCGCGGGAGCAGGCCGAGCGAAAGACTCATAAATACCGCGGCAAATACCGCGGCGCGGCGAATTGCCTTCATATATTAGAAGAGCTCCCCTTCCTGGCCTTCATAAGTGACTTTAACTCTTTCCTTACTGATCGTCTGCACCTTCATACCCCGGACTTCCTGGCCCTTTTTAAGGAAGAAAGTGCGGCCGGTCGAGGTTTCCTCGACCATGGCAAGCGGCTCTTCACCCCAGGAAATGCCAACCAGCTTGAGGTTCTGCATGACGTTCGCAATGGGAGTTCCGGCGGCTTCCTCAGGCGCGCCTTCACTGGTTTCAACCGGTGCTTCCACAATGCCCGGCGCCAGGAACGGGTTGCGCTTGCGCGTGATATCTTTGTAGAACTCTATAGTTTTAATGGAATTTTCGAGGCCGTTGGAAAGCCTTGGATAGACCGGTTCGCTGGTCGCTACCGAGGCCAGGAAATCCTGCCGCCCCGGCCTGAAAAACGCCAAATCCACGGCCAGATAACAGAGCGCCACGGCCGTCATCGCTGCAAGGCCGCGGTTGGCCCATTTCATATCAATGGAAAATTCAAAAGGAGACGCCACGGCAGCGGCCGTGCCTGCGCCGCTTCCCGCGCTTTTTTTCTGGAACGCGCGCTTCCAGTAATCCGCGATGCCTGCCAGCTTGCCGAGGCCCTTCAAAGGGTTGAAGCCGCGCTTGGGCGCGGAAGCGGGCGGTTGCTGGCCGCCCTGAGCTCCGCCTTCGATCAGCTTAAGAAGTTGCTCTTCTGGAGTGGGTTTGCGCTGTACCATCCCGCCCGGACCTCCTCGCTCACGATATCTTCCACAATGTCGCGGTCCACCACGTCGCGGTTTTTCATGACGATGGCCTTGAGTGCCTTGTGGCAAAGCATGGAAATTTTTCTAGGGTAGCCTTTGGCCGCGCGGTGGATCTCGCGGACTGCTTCGTCGAGGAACATGCAGTATTTCCCCTGAAAACCAGCCTGACGGAGGCGAAAGTCAATCATCTCTTTGACTTCGTTGACGTCGAGCGGGTTCAGGATTGTTTTCATGCTGATGCGGTCAAGCAGATTCTGCATGTGCACCAGGTTCGGCATGAGCTCAACCTGGGCAAGCAGCACCAGCTGCAGCAGCTTGTATTCGTTCGTTTCGTAGTTGAGGAGCATGCGCAGGATCTCAAGCGAGGCCTGGCTCATCTTCTGGGCTTCGTCCACGATCAGGACGACGGTCTGCCGTTCGTGCGCCGCGGTCCTGAAAAGATACTGCTCAATGGCTTCCTTGTAATCCACGATGGAAGGCGCGCCCGGCAGCTCGAGGCCGAAAGTGCGCGCCAGGGATTTCAGGAAAAGCTCTTCGGAAGGAAAGGACGGGTCGAGGATCAGGTGGAAAATAAAACCTTCCCGGTCGCGCAGCATCTGGATCAGCTTCCTGCCCAGAGTCGTCTTGCCGGTGCCGACGTCGCCCAGCACGACACTCAGGCCGCGCTTCAGCCTGAGCTCGATCATCAAGTTCGCCAGCGCCGCCTTGTGGCCGCGCGACTCGAAAAAGAAAGCGGGGTCCGGGCTCGTCTAAAACGGCTCGCGTTCAAGACCCAAAATCCGGTAATAGCTCATCGCTCCCCTTTCAGATACCTGTGAAAGCAGTTAAAAGACGGACTCCGCCTTTTCTGGATATTTCGGCAAGGGAGGCAAAAACTTGAATAACCCCTGCCGGATGAACCAGTTGGGATGATTTAGCATCAAACTTTGAAAAAGATATAGATCAAAAGAAGGATGAAAAGGCCCAGGAAAATATAGGGCACCACGTCCCGGAGGAAGTCAAACCTGCGGCTCTGAGGCTCCCTGTGGTGGTGCTCCATCTTCTCCTTGCCATAGGAGTGGATGCTGACGACCGGCCCCACAATGTGAACCAGCGGGTTCTTGGAGAGGTCCATAACCGCCGGCTCCTTGATCTTGGCGCCTTCCTCGTCGAAATCAATCTGGATGACCGGGCTGATGGGGTGCTTTTTGGACTGCCGGAGGACCCGGCCGATCTGCTTGTTGCTCAGCTCTACCAGGCTGCCCACGGGGTAAAGGCCGATACGGCCCATAAGGGCCTTGAGTATGTCGCGGTCGTAGACGTGCCTGCCCCGGTCGATCATTTCCTTCAGGGCTTCATTGACCTCGAGCGGCTTGGTGCGGTACGGGCGCTGGTGGGTCATGGCCTCGAAAGAATCAGAAATGTGGATGATTTTGGCGTAGGGATGGATCTTGTCCCCCGTCAGCCCTTTGGGATAGCCCTTGCCATTGACGGTTTCGTGGTGCTGGAGGATGGCGGCTTTAATGGCGTCGTTGATTTCCTCGCCCAGGATTTCCACGGTGCGCTCGGGGTGTTTAAGGACTTCAGAGCGGATTTCCTGGGTCAGCTCCTTGGGATAATCCAGGTTTTCACGAATGCCGAGAAGCCCGACGTCATGAATAAAGCTGGCAAGCCCCAGGTCCAGCAGCTCGGTCGAGGGCATTTTCAGTTCGCAGCCCACGATGATGGAAACAATGGCGCAATTGGCGGCATGCGCCGAGAAATAATCGACTTCCGCATACGGCTCGCAGGTAATCGTGATCAGCTCCTGGTCGTAATTAGCAGCCAGCTCGATGATCTTTGAAAGATGCGCAGCGGTCTCCTCCAGGGTGAACGGCTGCTTCTCCAGAATTTTCTTAAAAAGACGGTCTCCTTCGGCGATCAGCGCCGCATAAGCGGCCCGGAGCTCTTCCTGTTCCCCGGCGCTCACGGACGGAGGCGCCTTCATCGGCTCTTTTTTGTCGGCAGGCGGAGACGCAAGCATAAAACCGGTATGAAGCGGCGGCTGAGCGACAATTTCCTGGTGTTTCTTCTGCTCCAGCTCCACGATCTTGCGCTGAGCGGTTTCCAGATCCCTGCGAGTTTTTTCCTCAAAAGCTTTGCGGTCGGCTTCGAGCTTTCGAGCAGCTTCGGCAGCCAGCCTTTCTTTCTCAGCCTTTTCCCTTTCGCGCTCCAGGGCCTGCTTTTTAAGTTCTTCTTCCTGGCGGACGCGTTCTTCCTCAAGCCTGCGTGAGGCAGCCTCGAGCGCTTCTTTTTCAGCGCGCATTTTTTTTTCAAATTCGCTTTCGCGGGCTCTTACGGCGTCCTGGTGGACCTGCTCCTGCAGCTTCAGCTTTTCTTCCGCAAGCCGGAGAAGGTCGTTTTCCATTTTTTCGAGCTTACCTAAAAATTCTTTTTCAACGTTGTCACGCACCTGTTTTTCAAGCGCCGAACGGTCGGGCGGCGCTGGAGCGGCGGGTTGAGGAGCAGACGCAGCCGGCTTCGGCGCAGGCGCGGGTGGAGGCTGCGAAACGGGCGCGGCTTTGGGCAGCTGCGGCGGCCTCGGCACGGCGGGCCGCGGAGCTTCGGGCGCAGGGCGCTTGGGCGTAAAATCCTGTTTAAGTATTTCGGAAAATTTCATAATGCCTGCGGGTCCATGATAACTTCGCGGATGACTTCCGCATTGATGGACGCGGCTTGCAAACCATACCCGGTCAGAAGCGCAAGGTCGCAGATCTGGTTGATGCGGCGCGGCAGGCCGCCGGTGGATTCATGGATCGCGGAGAACTCGTCTTCGTCTAAAATCTCGCG
>CAZMMY010000083.1:0-7328 GCA_964567495.1 uncultured bacterium | reverse complement strand
GGATGTTCGGCGGTAGAGCGGAGGGCCTCGCGCTGGATCAGGCGCTTGAGTCTGCGGCGAAGGCCGTACGGGGCCATTTCGAGCTTGGAAAGATTCATGGGCTGTGAAAACCCGGTGACCGTGTTGAAGAAAATTGTGAGGTCGTTGGCCATCGCTTCCTGGCTGGTGAAATAACCGATATCCGTATAAAGAAGCGCCGTTTTTTCATTATAGTTGCCGGTGCTCAGGTGGGCGTAGCGCTTGATGCCTTCGGGCTCGCGGCGCACTACAAGGCAGGCCTTGGCGTGGGTCTTGAGGCCGCGCACGCCGTAAATGACGGTGGCGCCCGCATTTTCAAGTCTCCGCGCCCATGAAATATTTTTCTCTTCATCGAAACGCGCCTTGAGTTCCACCAGTACCGTGACCTGCTTGCCATTTTCTGCCGCCTTTTCCAGGAACTGAACGATGGGCGAGTCCGAGCTGACGCGGTAAAGCGTCTGTTTGATGGCAAGCACGTCGGGATCGGACGCGGCCGAAGCAATGAAACGGAGGACCGGGCTGAACGATTCGTAGGGATGGTGGAGCCAGACGTCTTTTTCCTTCAGAGTGTCCCAGATTTCCTCGTCTTCATCAAAGGCGGGCGAGGGCAGGGGCTGCCAGACCGGCCGTTTCAGCTCCTGGAAAAGAGGCTGAAACGCCAGCTGTGAAATGCTTTTTAGGTCGAACCAGGAATCCACCAGACATGTTTTGTCGGAAGAAATTTCGAGCTTGTGCGTCAGGAAGTCGCGCATTTCAAGGCCCATGGAAATTTCGGCGCGTACAATGCCGCTCTGGCGCCGTTTGCGCAGTGCCTCGATCATGACGGTCGAAAAATCCTCGTCCGACTCCTCGTCGAAGCGCATTTCTGCGGCGCGCGTGATGCGTACCAGGCCTTCGCTGACGATTTCCGCCCCGGGGAAGAGCTCCCGGGCGAAAAGCTCGATCAGGTGTTCGATCAGGATGAACTGATAGCCCTTCTGCGAGGGCAGGGAAATCATGCGCGGAAAATTTTTAGGGATTTCCACCACTGCGTACTGAGTTTTTGCACCCGGCGTGGAAAGAGCGACAAGGCCGAACGCCACGTAAAGGCTGAGGTTGTTCAGGATGGGCGCAGGCCTGTCGTCGAAAAGGGCGATGGGCGTCAGGACCGGGAAGAGCTCGCGGAAGAAAAAGTTTTTGACGAATTCAGCGCCTGTGAACGCACCGAAACGATGCCGGCCTGCTCCAGCTCCGGCACCATGACGCTTGTGAAATACTGGTTCTGGATGTCCATCAGTCGGTAAGCCTTCTGGCGTATGGCTTCCGCTGGCTGGCCGCTTTCTTCCAGGCTTGCCACGCGGACCATGAAGAATTCGTCAAGATTCGAACTGACGATTCCGATGAACTTCAGCCGGTCGAAGAGCAGGTTGGCCGGGTCCATGGCTTCGGCCAGGACGCGCCCGTTAAATTCCAGCCAGCTGGATTCGCGATCGAAGAGGTGTTTTTCGGAAAGCTCGGCCATAAAACCCTCAGGCCGGCCCGCCCGGGCCCTGCTTGAGCGTGATGCCCGTGCCGAAGACTTCGCTGAAAAGAATTCCGCGTTTCGCCACGGAATCCCTTTCCTGGGTGATGTCGCCCAGGTCTTCGCCTACCCAGATAACGTAGTTGTCTTCCGTATTCTCGAGCGTGAAATTGCGGATTTTCTGCTGATGGCTCTTGTCCAGCGCGCAGGCCACGCGCAGAAGTGAAGCCAGTTTGGAAACGATGGACCGGTCCGGGCGCGAAAGGGCCGCATACAGCTCGTGTGTTTCCTGCGGGTGCGCGCCGCGATGATAGCGGACCAGATTGGACACGATGTTTTTGTCGGTTTTTCTGAGGCCGAAAATTTCTGCGGCCTCGACCAGGTAGCTGGAATGTTTATGGTAGCTGTTTGAAGATATGTACATGCCTATGCCGTGCAGCACGGCCGCGACTTCCAGAAGAAGGCGCTCGCGCGTGCCCAGGCCGTGCTCAAGCTTCAGCAGATCGAAAAGCTTGACCGCCAGCGAAGCCGCGCACAGCGCGTGCTGTTCGTTGTACTGGTATTTTTTCCCGAGGCGGCGGGCCGAGCTGATGACCTGCTTTGAGACATCTGTGCGCTTATAGCCGGAAAACATCTGCGCCAGCTCGAGCAGAAGGCCCTCGCGAATGCTGACCATGGGGATGATGACCTGTTCCGCCTTTGTTTCGCCCAGGAAGTTGGCATAGAAAAGCAGCGCGGGCAGAAGCGTCTCAGCTTCCGCGTAAGGCACGCCGTATTTCGCAGCGACATCTTCGGGCGTCAGTTTTGAAACGGCGGTGACGAGGTCGAGAAATTCCTTTTTCCCGATGGTCACAAAATCTTCCGGCAGGGGGTTGGCGAACTGCCGCGCCACGAAGCGCATCTCACTGCCGAGCGCGATGAAGGTGTCGATTTCATCCAGCCTATGCTCGCGGGCCGCGTATTCCGCAATCTCGTGGATGCTTCTTTTCAGCACCTTCTGCATCACGGTCGAAGCGGTCTTGCCGGCTACCGCCTGGTCGGGCAGGCGGACGGAGCCGATGGAAAGCGTGCGGGTCAGCTGGACTTCGCCCTGGTTCAGAATGATCATTTCCGTGCTGCCCGAGCTGACTTCGATGATCAGGCAGTTCTTCTTGTCGTAATCATGCTTGCCGCCGAGGGCGTGCTCCACAGCGGTCAGTTCGAGGCGGTTTTCTTCCGTGCCTTCGATGACCTCGATGTCGATACCGGTGCGCACGAAAACCTGGTCGATGAAATTGTCGCGGTTGGTCGCGTCGCGGATGGCGCTGGTGGCGATGGCGTGAACTTTTTTGATGCCGTAACTGTCCAGCACGGTCTTGAAATTCTTGAGGACGGTCATGCCTTCGCGCATGACCTGGCGGCTGATGCTGGCGCTGTTGAACACGTCCTTGCCGAAGGCCACGGGCTTCTGCAGGTTTTCGATCACGCGGATCTCGTGCTTCGGGCCGACCTCGGCGATGACCATGCGGATGGCGCTCGAGCCGATGTCGATTACGCCGACCATTAATTTCTGCGCTGCTGCTGCGTCAGCCATCTTTGCCTTTCTCCAGCTGGTCGGCGGCGAAGCGCGCTGCGCCTTTGGCCACGGCGAAATCCTTGAGCTTCGAAGCGACGACTTTGACTTTTTTTGCGACAGGGGCCATGGCGTGGTCCTTGAGTGAATCCGTGACTTCCTTGATCAGCACACCGCCGAGAGCTTCAGTCACGCCGCCCCCCAGCACGATCATCTCGGGATTCAGAAGATTAGAAATGCTGGCCAGCTGGATGCCGAGCAGGCGGCCTTTCTCACGCACCAGGTTTTCAACCGCTTTGTCACCGGCGGCGACGGATTTCGCCAGGACGCCGCTTTTAATTTTAGAGACTTCCGTGCCTGTTGCCCTGAAAAGGGCGGGCGCCTGCTGGCGTGCGGCCAGGACAGCGGCTTCGGAGGCGATGGCGGTGCGGCCCGCGTAAGCTTCAAGGCAGCCGCGCTGCCCGCAGCCGCAGCGCGGGCCAAGAGGGTCGACGATCATATGGCCGATTTCTCCGGCAGAACCTGAAGCGCCTTGATAAAGCTTTCCATTGAAAACAAGGCCGCCGCCGATCCCTGTGCCCAGGAAAACTCCGATCACGTGCTTTTGTTTGCGCGCCGCGCCAAGCTTCAGCTCTCCGTACAGCCCGGCATTTACGTCATTTTCGATCGCGACCGGCGCTTTCAATCTCTGACTCAGCTTGCGGCGCAGGGGATATTTATTGAGAAAAGGAAGGTTGGGAGAAGTCACGACTACGCCGCGCTTGGGGTCGATAATGCCCGGG
Source organism: uncultured bacterium (assembly GCA_964567495.1). Taxonomy (GTDB): domain Bacteria; phylum Omnitrophota; class Omnitrophia; order Omnitrophales; family Aquincolibacteriaceae; genus CAYLPP01. Next base: position 3,475 of record CAZMMY010000083.1, on the reverse strand, counting down.
CAGCCGGCGCCCACAGCCGCGAGGTTTTTGAATTTCACGCCGGCTTCGTCGAGCGCTTCCTCCACGCTTTCAACAATGGAATCGAGGAAATGCTGCCGGCCTTTGGAAAGGTCGACTTTGCTTTTGATCGAAGCCAGCACGCGGAAATCGCGGTTCATGACCGCGGTCAGGAGCTTGGTGCCGCCGATGTCTACGCCTATGAAGTATTTCTTGTTCGATTTTGCCATTTGTCCCCCTGGATTTGACATCCTAGTATCGGGCCGCACCGTGCCATGTTCAAGTAAAATACGGGTAAGCTGAAAAGGGAAGCGGGGAACGGCTTGTTCCGCGTCAGGCCGCCCTTCAGCGGGTCTTAACCAGGTAGTAGCTGCCTTTGCGGACGGCGTCTTCCTTGAGGTAGAGTTTGACCCGTTTTACTTCGGGGTTCTGCCAGCGGGAAATCCCGAACGTGGCCTTCGGGTCGGCCACGGCCACGCTGATAAGATCGCGCATGACTTCACGCTTGGGGTCTTCGTAATCAATGAAGGCCAGCGGGTTTTTGTCTTTGATGGCCTGCTTCAGCTGTTCACCGACTGACGGGCCGCCCACGGGCGTATGGAATTTTCCCTCCGCCACGCGCAGCACGTCGAAGACAACTTTGGCGGAGGGCTTTTCGATATTGTCCGGAGTGCCTGCGACTGCGTCGGAAGTCCCGCCGTTTTGGAGCGACTCCACCCACACGGGCCGGGCATAAAGGACTACGTCGTATTTCGGCTCGGGGCCTTTCAGCTCGGCGGCTTTTTTGACCGTCGAGCAGGAAGAAGCTGTCAGGAAGATGAGCGCGAACAAAGCGAACTTTTTCATGGCCGCATTCTACAATAGGCCGTGCCGATTTTAATATTTTTTTAACGTTTTACGCCTTCCTTTTAATTAGCTTCCCCCGCTTTGTGCGGCTAGCATTTGACTGTGAGCGGGAGGTTCTGGGTGAAAACTATATTCAGGAAAAAGCGTTTAATCTGGCTGGCCCTGATTTTTCTCGCGATCGGGAAAGCTTATGCAGAGACGGGTGCCGGCAATGGCTCCGCGCAGCTGGAATCCGAACTTCGCCTGCAAATTAAAAATATTGAAGATCAGCAGAAACTGCTCAATCGCAGGTTATCGGAAAGCAGAAAAGAACTGGAGCGAATCTCTCCTGGGCCTGAAAAATCGTTGAAAGAATGCCTTCCGGGGAAATGGGATATCGTTCTTGAGCAATGCGTCGAATAGCGGCGGGGAGGAACCGATGGATTTTTTATTCATATCGATGATCGTGGTTTTTTTTCTCATGACGGTATGTTTGATTGTGTTGTGCGGAAAAATTAAATAGGGGGCAGCTATGACCGTCATTTACTGGATTGGTGCCGTTGTTTCGGCTCTGTTGTTTATTTATCTTATCGCGGCTTTGTTAAAAGCTGAAAGTTTTTGAGAGGAGCAGGACGATGATTACGCACCATAAAACCAGGTCATTATTTGACCCCGCTATTGCCGGGCCCGCGGTGATGGCCGCTTTCGCCAAGCTTGATCCGCGGCACCAGATCAAAAACCCGGTCATGTTTGTGGTTTTCGCCGGGAGCTTGCTGACCACGGGGCTTTATTTACAGGCTCTTGCGGGACAGGGTGAAATGGACGCGGGATTCATTCTGGCCGTTACACTCTGGCTTTGGTTTACGCTGATCTTCGCAAATTTCGCGGAAGCCATGGCCGAAGGCCGCGGCAAAGCGCAGGCCGAAAGCCTGCGAAAGGCGCGCAAAGATACGCCGGCTAAAAAACTGGCCAAGCCTCTTAAATATGGCGCCAGTCACACAACAATTTCCGCTAATTCGCTCAGAAAAGGCGATGTCGTGCTTGTTGAAGCCGGCGACCCCATTCCCATGGACGGCGAGATCGTCCAGGGTATTGCTTCGGTCGATGAAAGCGCGATCACCGGCGAAAGCGCGCCCGTGATTCGTGAAGCGGGCGGGGACCGCAGCGCTGTCACGGGAGGCACGCGTGTGCTGTCCGACTGGATTGTGGTCAAAATCACCTCGAATCCGGGCGAGACGTTCCTTGACCGGATGATCGATATGGTCGAGGGCGCCAAACGTCAGAAAACGCCGAACGAAATCGCGCTGAATATTCTTTTGGCAGCGTTGACAATTGTCTTTCTTCTTGCAACCGTCACGCTGCTTCCGTTTTCAATTTACAGCGTCACAGCCGCGGGGCAGGGAACGGTCGTGACCGTAACGGTTCTTGTCGCGCTTTTGATCTGCCTAATCCCCACGACCATCGGGGGGCTTCTTTCAGCCATCGGTATCGCGGGAATGGACCGCATGATACAGGCCAACGTCATCGCTATGTCGGGCCGTGCCGTGGAAGCCGCAGGCGATGTTGATGTGCTCCTGCTCGATAAGACCGGCACGGTCACACTCGGCAACCGCCAGGCCGTGGCCTTTTTCCCTGCTGCCGGTGTTCCGGTGGAAAAGCTGGCCGATTGCGCGCAGCTGGCATCTCTTTCCGATGAAACCCCGGAAGGCCGGAGTATTGTGGTGCTGGCCAAGGAAAAATATGGCCTGCGCCAGCGCGACATTCATGAGCTTGGCGCGGTTTTTCTTCCCTTTTCAGCGCAAACGCGTATGAGCGGGGTCAATCTTGAAAACGGGCTGGAGATCCGCAAGGGCGCCGCGGATGCTATTGAGGCTTACGTTCAAAAACAAGGCGGGACTTTCCCGGCCGATCTGAAACAGAAAATTGAAATCATCGCCAGGGACGGCGGTACGCCTCTGGTTGTCGCGGACCGCGGCGTCGTGCTTGGCGCCATCCAGCTGAAGGACATCGTCAAAGGCGGTATCAGGGAACGTTTCGGCGAGCTGCGGCGTATGGGGATCAAGACTGTCATGATCACGGGCGACAACCCCTTGACCGCAGCGGCCATCGCCGCTGAGGCGGGCATGGACGATTTCCTGGCGCAGGCGACTCCCGAAATGAAATTAAACCTGATCCGCGAAATGCAGGCCGGCGGCCGGCTGGTGGCTATGACCGGTGACGGCACCAACGACGCACCGGCTCTGGCCCAGGCGGATGTGGCGGTGGCCATGAACACGGGCACACAGGCCGCAAAGGAAGCGGGCAACATGGTGGACCTTGACTCCAATCCCACTAAGCTGATCGAAGTGGTGGAAATCGGAAAACAGCTTCTCATGACGCGGGGCTCGCTCACTACTTTCAGTATTGCCAACGACGTTTCAAAATATTTTGCCATCATCCCGGCAGCTTTCGTGGGCACTTACCCTGCGCTGGCAAAACTCAATATTATGAAACTGACTACGCCGGAGAGCGCGGTGCTCTCGGCCGTGATTTTCAACGCGCTCATCATCATTGCGCTCATCCCGCTCGCGCTTCGCGGGGTACGCTACAAGGCGCTGCCCGCAAGCCAGCTTCTGCGGGACAATCTTTTTCTTTACGGTGCAGGCGGCGTCAT
>CAZMMY010000082.1:0-7362 GCA_964567495.1 uncultured bacterium | reverse complement strand
CTGCCTTCTGGCGTCGAGAAGTTGATGCGCGGCCTTGTCTCGTTTCTTGATCGTATTCATGTAGGAGCGGTTCATGGTCTGTAGCATGCGGATTGCGACCAGCCGGTCGTATTCACGGGGCGTGAGTTCTTCCCGCTGCGCGGAATAATGGATTTCAGCTTCTGCCGTGACGTCAGCAAGATGATCGAGCGCGCGTTTGCGGGACTCAGCACTCGACTGCGCGCTCTGGACGTTCGCCATGCGTTCGTTAAGGGTTGCGATGACGCCGTCATAAGCGCCCGGTTCAGGTGTGAACGGAGTCAGGAACTTTACCGTGTTCATGCCGTATGCGGCTTCGCGGATGGGTAGGAGTTCGCTCATGCTGTCGCGAGCTTCGGCGATGTCCTGCGTCAGTTCAGCTTCCCGCTCTGCCAGAATCTGCAGATTTTCGGAAAGTCTGTCCAGGGTTTCGCGATGCCTTGCCACGGTTTCGCGGACTGCGGCGAGCTCTTCTCTGTCCGTGTCTGTAAAGCCCGGCTGCTGCTCATCGCGTTCGAGGCGCCGCAAGAGCCATTCGTCGGTGGACAGATCGATGGAAACCTGCCGGCGGTAATCTCGAGTGTGGAAGCTCAGGCGGCGGATGTCCGAGAGTTCTTCTTCATCAGCCTCGGCGGTTTTATTCAGGTTCTGGAGCCGGCCTTCGACAGCTTCTGTCACTTTTTCAGTTTCTTTCGTATCAAGCTTTCTGCCTTCCTGCGAGGCGGTCAGAACGGAAACAAAAAGGGCCATTTCATCAGCGGCTTCTTTCATGTCGGCCGCCACCTGCTGTGCTTCGCCGGCCTCGTTCCGCACCTGTTCAACCTCTGTTTCAGGGAGGCCGAGCATCAGCGTAGTCAGCAGCACCGCCATGTCCTCGCGGCCAAGCGCCACGAAAGCGTCGGCCGGCGCGGCTGCGTCGAGCATGGCGACAGGGTCCGGGAAGTCGGCTGGATATTCCTTGCGGATGACCTCAAGTAAATAAATAAGATACATCGCGCGGTAAGTCCGCTGGTTCGGGAACTCCTCGTTGCGGAAAGCGCGGTAATTCAAGTTAAAGAATTGGAGCTGTTCGTCGGCGCGGATGAGAAGCGCCAAACGCTCGAACTCTGCCTCATCGTCCGCATTTGCCCGTTTTTCATTAATCTTCTGTTTCAGGTCTCCATGCTGGCGGCGGTAACGTTCCAGTTCGTCGTTCAGCTGTTTCATTTCATCATCGCTAACGAAGAAGGGGCCGTTGCGTAAAATAGCCTGCGGGAATTCAAGGTCGCGGTCTTTCAGCGAGCGCGGGGCGGATGTGGCAAGCAGGCTTCCCTGCCAGCCGCCCTTAAAGCCCTCATGGCGTCTTTCGTTACGCCATACTTCACGGGCAAACATGCGGCGGACAACTTCTTCAGCCACGGGGTGGTTGTTGATGCCGCCTGTCGGCTGGTAAGCCACGCGGCCCCATTCAGTGACGTGCAGTTCCTGCCTGGGAGAGCCCGGCTGGGTCGAGTTGGAAAGTGTCAGCATGTATTTCTGAGCGCCGTCGCGGTCTTGGAGCAGCGAGAGGTTGTCTTCCAGGTTGCGCATGGCGATCTGGAAGCCGCGCTGGGATTCTTTCAGGCGTTCGGCGGGGTCGACCACTTCGCGGGACAAGCGGACCGACTGTTCGAGCAGCGCCAGCACAGCGCCCTGGCCGAATGAATCACGATCGAAGAAAGCGTCGTTAGGATCGTCTGGAATGTTGGGCCGGGTCGGGTCAAAATATTTTCTGCGCAGATTTTCATACGTGCGGGTCTTTGCCATGACCTGCTTGAGCAGGTTGGGATCGGCGGCCAGCATCTGGTTCAGAGCCACGATCGTGCGGTCAAAATTTGCGTCACCCAGCCGGACCCGGGATTCAGCCATCGAGAGGAAGAAGCCGGAGACTATCTGCGCGTCTTTGGTTTCCTGCACATGGGTTGCGCGCGCCTTGTCCATGACTTTGGCAAGGTCGCCGGCGCGTTCCTTGCCGGTCAGGCGGTCGGGCGGAAGAACTTTGGGGCGGCCGCGGCCGTCGACGCCGCGCTTGAAGCCGTGGTCTTCGACAAGAATCTGTTCGACGGGCCTCGGCTCAAGCCGCATAGCTTTCGGGAAACGGTTTTTGCCCTGATCGAGCATGTGCCCCAGGTTGTAAAGCGGTGTCTGTTTGGTCTGCTCCTGCAGGATGAAGGCCGGGGCCATATTCAAGAGCGGATTCGGACCGCCTGCAAGCAGAAGGGCGCCAACCAGCTGGCGGTTTTCCCCGTCTTGCTGGAGCTGGTTAAGAGCTCCAAGCTGTCCGACAGCATCAGGCAGCTGCGCACCCAGGCCGATAGGCGGGGCCATGGCGCGAGCGACGGCACCAAGTCTTTCCTGATCGTTAAGCAGCATCTTGGGATCGGGCGGAGTGTTTGTCGCCACAAGACGGCGCGCTTCGCGAAGGATCCTGTTGGCCAGCGGGGCCGGAATGCCGCGCCTTAAAAATTCCCGGGAAACCGTCGCGAGAATCGCGGGATCACGGTAGAAACGATCGTTGAGATTCAGGTCGCGGGCGAGGTAAATTTCCACGCCCTCGCGGACTTCGGCGGCATACGGAATCCTGGCGAGCAGCCGGTCCATGGCTTTTTCACGCTCAACTTTGAGCGCGTCGCTGTATTCAGCGTCGGGAATATTGACCCAGTCGTCGGCCTGTTTTTTCTGCCAGACGTAGCCGAGGCGGTCGTTGAGTTCCCTGCGGTAGCCTTTGTCGCGGAACTGCTGGTCTACGATTTCCTGCGCTTCGAAATAAACTTCTGGATTGATCAGGCCTGTGCGCACGTCACGGTAAAAACCGACCAGCATCTGCCGGGTTTCCAGCATCAGCTCGGCGTACAGCTTGTCTTTGACGCGGCCGATGTTCGTTTGAAAATTGTCATAGTTGTCTTTCTTCAGATCGGATGAAGTGTTTTCGCGCAGAAGTTCCAGCTGGTAATCGGCCGGATGCGGAACCACGAACGGGTCAACCAGCTTTTTGCCGTTCAGATAAGCAGTCCCATTGATCAGCGCCAGCATTTCCTTGCGGTTCTCCGCATAATAGCCTTTCGGATCCCGTTCCAGTTTATCGATGCGGTCGAGAATGGTGCGCAGTCGGAGCTGAGAATCGTAAGGATAACGGTTCAGGTTCTTGCGGAGTTCCGGCACAAGCTTTCTGGCCGTCAGGCGACCGCTATCCGTTGTGATCTGACCGTCGGTATTGATCTTGAAGTGGCCGCTGAATTCTTCCGCATCAAGAACGGTTTTGTAGAATGATTTTCTCAGGCCGGTGCCCCCCCAGAAAGCGTTGTTGTCGACCGGGTTCTCGAAAAGGAGCCCGAGTTCACGGCTATACTGGCGCTGGAGCGCGGTATCGATCTCGGGTTCGGTGAGGCGGCTGAAATCGTCGACAATTTCCTGCGGCGTCAGGCGCTGGGAGGCGTGCGACGAATGGCGAAGATTGTAAAGAGAGATCGCGATCTGCAGGCGCACGTCCGTGTTGAGTTCGGGCAGTTTCAGTTTAAGCGCATCATCATATTGCGCGACTTCTCCGCGCTGGATGTCGACATCCGTGGTGGTGTCGCGGAAAGCCTCGGCCACTGACCACGCGGTCTGGAGTAGTCGCGTGTTGGTGCCGATGCCCGGGTTGCCTTTGCGCGCGAGCGTCGCGATCCTGTCTTTTGCGTCCGCTTCGAACGCGGCGACAGCGCGTGTGAAATTGTCGATGGCCTGCTGGCGCAGCATCTGCAGGCGGCCCGCTGGCGCGGCCTGCGCGAACTGGAACAGCTGCTGAACACGGCCGCGGATGTCCACCGCGCCGCCCGGAACACGGTTGCCGACCAGGAGGAGCATGTCGACGAGGCGGTTGGCGTCGGCCTGTGCGAGTTCGGCCTGGTCTTCAGGCGCGAAAGCGCCGCGCAGCGAGCTGAGTGTAATCTGCGGCTGATAGGGATGCTGCTGGCGGACGCGGCGCCAGAACTTGTAATGATCGAGCCGGTTCAGCGGGTTGCCGCTCAGGAACAAGTCGCGGAATCGCACATCGGTGTTCGGATCGACGTAGCGGCTCTTGATAATGATCTGGTTGACGTAATAAACGAAATTGTCGAAGGTGCCCGGCCCGTAGACTTCGTTCCAGCCCTGGCGGATACGGTTAACTTCAGCGTTGGCGTTGAAATTGCCGTTAACCACAGGGTTAAGGATAAAGACCTTGGTTTTGTTCTGCTCGAGCAGGCGGAGCTGTTCCGCTACGCGTTTGTTCTGCGCCCTCGCCCAGACGCGGCGAAGAGCAATGGCTTCCAGGTCCTGAATGAGGAAGTTCCCCTTCTGGAGCCCCAGATCGATCCAGGTGGCGTTATTCCGGTTGAGCTCGGCGCGGCTTTCCGCGATTTCGGTCATGAAAACGATTGCATCCGGATCGAGGCCGGCGGACATGGCGCGCTCCCCCTGCAGTTCGCGGACCGCAGCCGTTGTATCTTTGGCGAATTCAGTCAGGAAATCGACGCGTCTCTGTTTCTTGGTCAGGTAATCCACCAGCTGGCGTTCATACGGAGAAAGCCCGGTGGTCGGAAGCGGCGTTCCTTTTTTCCACGCGGCGAGGTTCTTGAACTGCGGAGCGCCTGCCGCTCTGGGAAAATCCAGGTGAGTGCGGTCGCGGTCGAGAATGCCGATTTTCTGCATTAAGGGAATGAAGCGGCGTTCCGCGAGATCGACTTCCGTTGACAGCAGGCCTTTGGCCTGAGCCTCGCGGACGCGCTGCATTTCAGCGATCTCCCGGAGGAAATCGGTTTTGCGGACGTCTTTGCTGTCGGCCAGGGCTTTCTGCACGCGCGGATCCCTGAAGTTTTCAACCGGGTCTACGCCGTCCGGCAGGTCTTCCCTGAGTTTCTGGACGTAGGCCCTGGAGGTGGGCGTAAGCTTGACCCTGAAACCCTGCGCAACCATGATGTCGCGGATCAGGTCGAGTTCGTTGGTCAAAAGGAGTTCGCGCATGTCGGGCGAAAGAAACGCGCCGAGTTTTCTCTGTTCGACTTCCTTGATAAGAGCGGCATCTTCCGGGTCGTCGGGGTCGCCTTCGATCCAGGCCTTTCTCTGATCCTCGGTGAGTTTAAGGTTTTTGTCCTGGTCCAGCACATCCGCAATATTTTCGGCAAGCTTCGCATCGTCACGGCCGCGAGGCAGCGAAGTGGACTTCACGTGAGGGATGCGGTAATCAGCAGTGCTCTTGTCGTAAGCGCCGCTCATGCGGTCGAGGGCTTTTTCCAGCACAGGGTCGAAACCGAGGCTGAGGTCGACAGCGACGCGGGCGGGAGCCTTGCGGTCATCTTTCGGAAGATCGGGCGGCGGAACTACCTGCGGTCTTTGGACCTGGTCTTTACCTTTAGGTTCCGGGAAAACCAGAGATTTGGGAGCTGGCCGTTTTTCTTCGGCCACCTCGACCGGCAGCGGCGCTTCAGGAAGCGGGAAAATTCCGAATATAAGCCACAGCAGAAACGCGACGATGCCGCCTTTGCCGCCTGCGCGGGCCGTGCGGCGCCCGAAACTGAAATCTTCTTCGGTTTTCGCAAGAAATTCGGAAACGAGATGGAAGGCAACAAGGCCCATTGCAGCGACTACGAGGACGGCTTTGCCGAACATCTCCAGGACTGCCATCGGATTGTCCGCGCGCGCAGTCAGGAAGACGGCCGCAAGCAGTAAGATGACTGATACGGCGAAAATGCCCGGGCGGACACCGAAATTGCTCCAGGTTTCCAGGCCTGTCAGCGGGCGTTTGCGCTGTTCCGCGATCTCGGCGGTCGTCGCTGCGTCCTCAGGAGTTTCTTCCTCCGCGCCGGAAGTAATGACTTCCTCGCGTTTAGGCAGGGTCTCGGGAGCGACGACCTTCCAGCGCTCAAGCCGGTGGCGCGCGATGACGGCCAGAGTTGCAATAAAGGCCGCAATTGCAGCCATGGCGGCGATGACGCTGAGCCAGATGGTAAAAATAGTGACGCCGCCGATCAGGAACGCAAAAATCGGAACGGCCGCACCGACGACCGGAGCAAAAATCAGGAAAAACATCGCGACTCCTCTGGCGGCACGCGATGCGTCGCCCCACCAGGCGAAAAACTTTTTGAACCAGCTGACCTTGCGGTAAGCGGCGTAAATCTCACCTTGCGCCTCTTCGAGTTCCTCAAGGCCGTTTGCGATGAATTCCTTCTGCACCTCGGCGTTATGGCGGACATCGTCGATGCTGGTGCCCAGCTTGAAAACAATTTCCTCCAGGCTGTCCGCCTCGCCTTCTTCGGCGTCAGCGGGCCGGCGCGTGACCGTCAGGCCGGCTTCTTCAAGGGTCTTTTCGACTTCGTTGAGCTCCGCGAGCTGCTCGTCGATGGCCTTTGCGTGTGCGGCGGCATCATTTTTAACGGTTTCATAATTTTCACGCGCTTCGTCATAGACAGCCATAGCATTGGAAATATCATCGGAACTTGTGGCGCCCTGGATATCTTCGAGGATGCTGGTTTCGCGTTCCTCTTCTTCGTCTTCCGCCTCCTCAGCTTCTTCATCTTCAGGTTTTTCAGCTTCTTCCTCGGAGCCGTTCATGATTGCCTTAAGCTCCTTGATCTCCTGGATGATCCGAGGGCCTTCTTTGGTGGTCAGCGGCTTGATCCTGGCTCGGACGCTGCCGACCGCAACATTACCGGCAAAAGCAAGAGCGCGCACATGCGAGCCGCGGATGCCCTTGAGCATTTTGCTTGGAGAGGTCCGTTCCAGCGCTTCGTAGCGTGCGCCCTGCGTCGTTTTAAATTCGTTTAGCAGGCCATAAGCATTGATGAGTGATTCGATTTCTTCGCGATGTTCGTCGCTAGGATCCACGTGAAAGTTCTGCAGCGCCCTGGCCAGCCGCCCGCGCCGGGTTTCAGCCGCGGGGGTCGTATCGAAAAGGCTCGGCAGGAACCCGCTCGCCCGCACGGCCGCCGTATGGTCGGCGATCAGGTCCTTGTCGTCATCCATCGCCTCCATAGGAAGGTACCAGAAGTTAGTGAGCTGGCGGATGACGAGGTCCATCATGCGTTCGTCAGAAAGCGGAAGCGCCGAAATCGAAGGAATGCCTTTTTTGGGTGCAGGAGCGGACGTGTCATCTTCGGGCTCCGGAGGTATGGGCAGCGTGCGCATCTCAGAACGCGCCACACCTTCGTACATGCCGAAATAAGTATGAAGAAGTACTGAATATTCTTCAGCGCGTTCAAGGGCCGAACCGGTCATGTCGCTCCGGTCTTCGTAGGTAAGAGATTCTTCCTTCAGCCTCTTAACGTCAGCCGCCTGTTCTTGACGAAGTTTTTGAATCTGCGACTGCAG
>CAZMMY010000081.1:0-7390 GCA_964567495.1 uncultured bacterium | reverse complement strand
GAAAATGTCAGTCATGCGCTGGCGCATCCAGTAGCGGGTCAGGCTTTCGATCATGCCTTCGGGCGAGCTTTCCATGATAGCGTTCTTTGCCGCCTTGACGGGATCGGGCAGCTCGTCCGGCTTGCCTTTGTGAAACATGGGGCACGGGATCAGATTCAGGCTTTCTATGCGCTGCGCGGTAAACGAAACCGCGTGCGGATGCACCAGAATGACGCGGCCGATATGATCTTCCTGGACACACTTGAAAATATAATCGACCACCTTGTCCTGCAGCTCAAAACGCGAATCGTCCGGATTGATGCCCGGGAACGCGTCGAAGGTCTTGCCGTTTTCGCGCATGTAGTTGGCGCCTCTTTCCCCCAGTACCGCGAATTTTGTGTCTTCCCCGGCCAGCCGCAGGCCGGCGGTCATGACCTTCATGTTCAGGCCGCCCAGGAAACCGGAATCGGTCGCGATCATCACGATCAGCTTCCTCTCACCGATCATGTGCACGAACGGATGCTCAATCGCGCGAAAATCATAGAAACTGAAAAGCTCTTCCAGCGCAGCCGAATACTTTTCCAGCGGTACGCGCTTGTGCTGCATGACAAAGAACTGCGCCGTAGCCACACCTTTCATGACGTCGACCAGGCGGGTCAGGTCCGCATTGAACACCATCTCGGCCTTGAGCTTGGCGAGGCTCTTTGTAGCCATTACACGCCCCCCGTCTTCTGTTTCTCGAGGAAATCGCTGAACACGCTCTCCAGGCCTTTTTTGACGCTGTCGGTCAGGTCGAAGGACGTTTTCAGGTCTTTGAGCACGTCCGGGAAATTTTTCTGCGTGTAGCCCAGGATTTCTTTCTTGAATTTTTTGAGCGTGGAATTCGGCAGCGGGTCGAGAATGCCCAGTTTCAGGGCGTACAGATGCATGATTTGCTCTTCGACCGGCGAAGGCTGGTGCTCATGCTGCATCAGGAGCTCGGTGATGACTTCACCGCGGCGGATACGCGCCGAGGCTTCGTCCGAAAGGGTGGTTTTCAGCTGGGTCATGCGGACGAGTTCTTTGTACTGCAGGTATTCAAGACGGAGCTTGCCGGCCAGCTTTTTCATGGCCGGAACACTGGCCTTGTTGCCGATACGCGAAACCGAGAGGCCGAAATCTATGGCGGGCTTGATGCCCTGGTTGAAAAGCGCGGAGCTGATCACAGTCTGGCCGTCGGTCATGGAAATCAGGTTCGTCTGGACATACCCGGTGACGTCGCCCTGCAGCGTGTCGCAGATCGGGAAGAAGGTCATGGAGCCGCCGCCGTTTTCGTCAGAAAGCTGCCCTGCGCGCTCCACAAGCTGGGAGTGGATATAGAAAATATCGCCGGGATAGGATTCGCGGCCAGGAGGCCTGTCGAGCAGGAGCGAAAGCTGGCGGTAGACCCAGGAATGCTTGGTCAGGTCGTCGAAAGCCACAAATACGTGCTTGCCGCGGCTCATGAAATATTCGCCCAGCGCGCAAGCGGTGTATGGCGCGAGGTACTGCTCGCCCACGGGCGCGGAAGCAATGCCCGCCACGATCATGCCGTAATTGAAGACGCCTTTTTCTTTAAAAGTCTCGACCACTTTCAGCAAATTGGAGTAACTGCGGCCGATGCAGCAGTAAATACAGATGACGTTCTTGTCCGCCTGGTTGATCATGGTGTCGATCGCGATGGTCGTTTTGCCCGTCATACGGTCGCCGATCAGCAGCTGCCTCTGGCCTTTGGCCACGGGGATAATGGCGTCCAGAATCTTTACGCCGGTGTCAAGCGGAGAACAGACCGGCTTTCTTTCCATGATGCCGGGGGCCATGAGAAACACGGGAAGTTCGGAATCGGGCACGACGGGCGGTTTGCCGTCGCAGGGTTCGCAGAGGGCGTTGACAATTCGGCCGATGTAGCGCTCGCCGACCGGAAGCATGAAGGGTTCGCCTCGGCTCCAGACCTCGTCGCCGGCGCGGATTTTCTCCTTGCCGCCGAACATCAGGACCAGCACTTCCTTTTCGCTGAAGCCCATAACCATGCCCTTGGATTCATGGCCAAAGTGGACGATCTGTCCGTTCATGACTGACGGAAGGCCCTCGACGCGGGCGATAGACTCGCGGATTTCGCGCACCACGCCGATCTCGCGGATCTCGATTCCCTGCTGGGGCGCGGAAGGCTGCTGCTGCATGGCTGCCTGCTTTCTCTCTACTTACGTCCTACATGATTGTCTGATAGCGGCGCGTGGTCTCTGTCTTCAGCCGCGCTGCGGCTTCATTCAGACGGTTGGTCAGGCTGCCGTCGATGATGACGGCGCCGAATTTGATGATCATACCCGCGATAACGGCGGGATCGACAGTTTCTTTGAACTCTACGTTCTGCTTGATCTTGTCCTGGAGTATCTTTTTAATTTTATCTTTGATTTCGGGCTTGAGCGTCTCGGGCACGCGCAGCTCGGCGGCGGAGTCGGCCTTGATCTGGAAGTTTTCCATGGAAGCATTCTTGAGGCCTTCGAGCGCCTGCGCCATCAGCTGCTCATGGATCAGGGTCTTCAGTTCGCCCTGGAAAAACTCCCCGACCACGCTCTTGGAATGCAGAATGGCTTTCTCTTCCATCTCCGCCATGATCTCTTTGCGCATTTTCTCACGTGTTTCAACGGCCTCGCTGATGATTTTTTCGCGCTCCGCGAAGGCCTTGTTCCTGGCTTCCTCGATGGTCTTGGAGGCTTCCTCTTTGGCCTGCGACTGCTGGGCCGCGGTATCCTGGGAAAGCTTGGCCATTTTCATGTCGTACTCTTTCTGGGCCGCGGCCATTTTGTCTTTCATGTCGTTCTGCTGTTTCAGAAGATCGTCATTCATCTTCTGCAGATGGTCGACGGCGCCGGTGACGTGCCCCTTCATGAAATGCCTCATGACGAGGATCAGTCCCAGAAAAATAAAACCCTGAAATATGATGACGGCTGCAATTATCATGGCGCGAAAGTCTGGAATACCACGAGGAGCGCGATCACAGCGATCGCCTCCGCGAAAATTAAGGCCAAAATCATGGCGAGCATGATCTTGGGCGCTGCTGAGGGGTTCCTGCCCAGGGCCGTGATGCTTGCAAAACCCACCGCCGCGATGACGACGGAAGGCCCCAGGGTGCCCAAAGCCATAATGATGATGACAATTAGGTTCTTCACACGTCCGCCAGAATGACCAGCTTTTGAGTGCCCATCTTGCTCATGCCTCCGAGTATTTCGTAGGCCTTACTATTATCGACAATAACCCAGCCTTCTTTCAAGCGGCTCATGATGGGTTTATGGAAGTCCAGAACTTCGAATTCCCCCTCCGCCCCGGGCAATATGACGGAACTGGCGGTGCCTTCAAACACCACGGGCTCAGGCGCCTGGGGCCGGGAATTCAAAATAACGACCTGAAACATGGCGGGCTACCCTGCTTTACGCTGGTCGGGTTTGTTTTCGTTTAAGGGGACTTTTTCGGCTTTTTCCGCGCCCTTGGCCGCGAAGCCCATGTGGTCTTCCACATGCTCGCTGACTTTGAGCGGGCGGTTTTTTACGGGGACTTTTTCAAGGCGGCTGGAATTCATAAGCATGAACCAGCGGAAATAGAAACCGACGCCCAGGAGCGCCAGGAAGCCGATGATGGCCAGGATGAGCTTCCATGCCGTGATTTTGTCCAGGTCGTCTTTCTTTTCAAACACGGTGTCCTTGAGCAGTTCGACTGAAGGCGGCTGGCCGGTATGCAGCAGCATTTTTTCGATGATCTCGATATCGGACTTGATCTGGTTCATGGCAAGCACATTGACGCGGTAAGCGCCGATATGCTCTTCGCGCGAAACGGAATCGTCGTTTTGTTTCACCTCGATCTCGTTGAGGCGGCGGTCTATGGAGTCCACAATGGCCTTGGCCTGCGCGAAATGCTCGGTCTTTTCCAGGCGCTGGAGCGCCAAGCGGGTCTGGTCGCGGACCTTGGAAATATCCTTGTCCTTGACGCGCCAAACGTCTTCGAGCTTGACCTCGAAAATACGGGTCTCGCCGGGCTTGAGCTCGGCAGCTTCCTCGTATGCGAAATAAAGGCCCTTTTCGGAATCATAGCCGACCTTGAGCGTACCCATGTCGATGATGTCGTCGGGAATGACTTCTTTGGGAAGATAAATCTTGATGGGGACCTTCTGGACTTTCTCTTTCGAAGGATTAACCGCCACAATACGCAGCTTGATCGAGCCTTTGCCCGCCGCGGCGGCCTCGTCTCTGGTGCTGTTTTCAGAAGATGGCGCCGCAGGATCCCCGGAAGCGGGATCGGCCGCGAACGCAGAACCCGAAACAGATGCCGTCAAAACCATGAAGATGAATAGTTTGCGCAACATCGCTTAAGCCTCCGCTTCAAAGAAGGACTGCACAACCGGCTGGTCGCTGCCGCCCATCTTCTGTTCGACTATTGTGTGCATGACTTGTGTGGCCGCTAATGTTTGATCGACTTTTTTACGCATTCCCTTGACGCCCTTGCCGATGGCCTGGTCAAGCAGCGTGGCCATGTCCACGTCCTGGTTGCCCATCATGGTCTTGAGCTTTTGGGCGATCTCGTCCATGGCGGTCTTAAGCTGGGCCGTGTCCCCCTGGCCTGACTTGATCATGGACGGGAAGCGGTCCACAGTAGACTGAAGGGTAGCCAGGGCTTCCTGAATATTGCCGGAACCCTTGAGGGACTGGCTGACTTTTTCCGCAGCTTCGCGCGCAGCCTCGGCGGCTTTCTGCGCGTTCGAAATGCCTGAGGTCGAGGCGATAATATCGTCGTTGGTCGCGGTCACCAGGAACATCGAGCGCACGGCGCTGGTGGTAAACGCCGGCAGTTCAGGGTTCCTGCTCGGAATAGTCGCGGTGGCCACGATAGTCACGGCTTTAGCGACCGCGCAGCGGAAGCGCTGGGTATCGAACTTGACGGTAGTGGTGAAGATGCCGCCGCCCGCGGAGACAACCGGCTCGCTTGCGATCAACGTACCGTCCGGGCAGAAATATTCGGCCGTGACGCTGGCCGATTCGTCGGTTGAAACCTGGATCTTTTCAGTGAAACCGACCTTGGTAGATTCCGGCGTGATCAGGCGGATGGCGCCGGCGGTGATGGAGTCTTCCATGCGGTACACAGCGGTATCAGATTTATCAGTGAATTCCTCGATCGCGGTTTCAATGGTTTGAGTCTGCTCATCCATTTCTGCGACCAGCACGTTCTTGGTGTCGTCCAGCTTGGTCTCGACCGCAGCCTGCGTGGCGTCGAGCTTGGTTTCGACGTTGGTCTGCAGCTGGGTGAACTGTGTGTTCATGTTGCCCTGAATCGCGGCGGTAGCGTCAGAAAGCGAAATGTCGAGACGGTCGGTCACGATATTCTGCACGTCCTGCAGTTTCTGGGTTGCGGTAATGTCAAAGCTGGACGGCGTTTTGAATGTACCGCCGGAAGCGATCGACATCTTGGTGATCGTCGTGTACACAATACCAGGCTGCAGGTTCAGGCCGCTTGCGCTGCCGTCGAGCACGAGTTCCCAGCTGCCGTTATTGAGGTTGGTTGCGCCCGAGTCAATGCCAACGTTGGCGTCCGGATCGTACCACGGATCCTCCACGTTGTTGGTCATAGTGTCGTGTACCTTGAAGGAACCAACGAGGGTGGCGCCTTCATAAACCTGGTAAATAATGCGCGTCACGCCGGAGACCAGCTGCATATCCTGAATCAAACGAAGCGTGACTTTCAGGACCTCGGTTTCGGGATTGTACGCCACCTGCGCGTTTGCGTCCCATATATGGATGACGGTGGTTTCCATGAATTCTTTTTTGGTCTGGTCGCTGTCCGCTTCGACGATCACGACCAGGTCGCCATACTGGGTCTTGCTGAACGTCGTGGCCCAAATGCCGTACGGTGTGGGCTGAACTCGCGGCGGGTTGGTGCTGATACCGGTCTCCTGCCACTGCACGACGTCTTCATCGTCGTTGCGGGTCTGCTTCACAGTCAGTTCGCTCAGAGGCGCATTTGTGCGCAGGTCGCGGATGTCCCAGGTGATGTAGTAGTAGTCGATGTTGAAGGCCGCGGAATCGGCGCTGACAACTGAGTCGCGGGTATCTTCCACGCGCACCTTGGTCGACTTCGGAATATTATCGATGCCCGGGTCGGGAATCGTCCATTCGTATTCGTCGTTGTTAACAGCGGAAGCCGAAATAACAGACGAGGTCGCGAAGTCGTCATGCGAGTAGGTCAGCTTGACAGTTGGAATAGTGCCGGTGCTGGTCCACGTAATATCGTGCTTTTCGTTCGTAACCCAGCGTTCGCCGCCCGCAGGAGACGTAATGGCAAGATCGCCCCTGATCTTAAAATCAGCGGCAGAAGCGTCAAACACGTCCGAGTCGTTCGGATCTTCGATTTTCACCCTGACATTCGGGGAAACGCTGTCAGGCACTGTCCACGAGTACGAATAAGTGCCCGCGCCGCCCGCACCGTTGGGAGCCGAAGCATTGATCACGTTCGAATAGTCAGCGCCGCTGTCGGTCGAATAAGAAAGCTTGACGTTCGGGATCGTTCCGCCCCAGTCCCAGGAAATATTGTGACTGCTGCCCACAACCCATGCCTCACCGCCGTTCGGCGAGTTCAGAATGAAATTACCCTGGATCTTGAAATTCGAATCGGAATCGTCGAACACGGTGGTGTCGGCGATATTTTCGATGCGAATACGGGCGGTCGTCGTCGGAACGTCAGGCACCGTCCAGCTATAAGTCGATGTAGCGCCGTTTGCGCCGTTCGGATTCGAAGCAATAATAACGTTCGGGAAACTGGTGCCGCCATTGGTCGAATAATAGAGGGCGACATTGGCAATCGTACCGGTCGAAATCCATTCGATGTCGGAAGCCTGCGCGATTCTCCAGGCCTCGCCGCCGTTAGGCGCGGTCAGCTCGAACTTGCCCCGAATCTTGAGGTCAGCATCCGAATCATCGAACGCGTCGGTGTCCGTCGGGCTGCCCGCGCGAACGCGGACGGTGGTCGAGATCGCGTCAGGCACGGTCCAGTTATAGGTCCCGGTGTTTGAAGTCGAAGCGATAATCACATTCGGGAACGAGGAGCCGCCATTCGTTGAGTACCAGAGGCGTACGTTCGGCATGGTGCCGGTGTTTGTCCAGGTAATGGCCCGGGTTTCTCCAACCGTCCAGATCTGGCCGCCGTTGGGCGCGGCCAGGTCGAAGCGCGCCTTGATCTTGAAGTTGGAGTCCGAAATATCGCTGGCCGTCGAATCGTTAGGGTCGCTGATCTGGATACGCGCCTGAGCCGTAATTGAATCCGGGATTGTCCAGGTATAGGACCCGTTGTTGGGCGTCAGCCCCACGATTGGAGACCAGCTGCCGCCCGCGTTGGTGGAGTATTCAAGCTT
>CAZMMY010000080.1:5090-7398 GCA_964567495.1 uncultured bacterium | reverse complement strand
AAAATACCTGCGGGCCCCGGAGCTGAGCGTTTACGCCATCGAGGCGAGCAGCGCGCCAACCTGGTAGTCGCGGTAAACGAGGTCCATGGCGGAATGGATAATTTCCAGGCCGGTCGCGGTGAAGCGCGTGCCGGGCAGGAAATCGGGGACCTGGCGGAGGGTTTCTTCACCCACCACCTGGACGCCGGAGAATTCGTAAGAAAGCAGCATGCCGACCGACAGAAGAGTGTCGGAGGTCACATCTTCGGAAGCGCGGACCATGCGAAGCTGCTGTTCTTCGGGCAGTTCCATGCTATCAAGGCCGTAGGCCAGGGCGTTGGCGTTTCGCGCCATGAAATCCTGAAAACGGTAGGCCGTGCCCTGAGCGCGCGCGTCGTAAACCTTGGCCAGGCCGGTGCGGCCCAGCTCGGCGTAAAACTCTTTGAGACCCGCGTCTTTTATCTGGGCCTCGGTCGCAAGCACCTGGATTTCGCCGCTCACGCGGGAAGGATGCTGTTTCTGGAGCTCACGGACCATGCGCACGTAATCGAGAATGCGCGTACGGGCTTCTTCGGTGTCGGGAAGCGGGATAGCAAAAGCGAATCGCAGCTTCTTGTCCGGGTCCGCATTCAGCGCCCGGCTGGCGTGAAGAGAAACTTCCCCCACTTTGGCTTTGAAAAACCCGGTAAGGTCGTTTTTGAAATCAGGGTGCGCAGCCAGGAAGCCTTCGATCTTTGTAGGCGCGGACTTGACCAGAGCGGCAGTGTAATTCTCGGCGTAACGCATTTCACTGCGGGCCTGTTCGCGGATTTCGGCCTCGAAATCCCCGGCCAGCGGCGAATTCTCGATGCGGACGACCTCGGCCGCGGCTTTCAAATCCAGGGCCTTGCCGGTAGAAAGCGCGTCCAGCACAGTGTCGGCGGTTTTCCGCAGTTCGGAGCGGGCACCGACTTCAACTTTCACGTTGCCGCCGTCAGCCCATGTAAAATCCCAGTACCAGTCGGGGTTCTTCAGGCCCGCCGTCGCGCGGACTTTATATTCATGTTTGCCTTCCGCCAGGTTAAGCTGCGTTTCATAAATGTAAGCGAGGCCGTCTTCAGTTTTTCCAACCGGATGCATCTCCACAAAATGGCCTTCCCAGGACTGGCCGAAACTCGGCAGCGTGCCATTGTGGGTCCAGACCTGAACGGTCAGGCGTTCGGAAGAAATACCTTCCCGGATATAGACTTTGGCGCGGACTTTAAAGGGAGTCCCGGCCGGCGCCTGCGCGACGTCGTCCGTGTAATTTTCGGTGAGGATCCTGTAGGGCTTTGCAACCGACAGGCTCCACTCTCTCAGTTCTTTTTCCGTGAACAGGCCGGTTTCGACCAGCGAACGAATCAGCTCAGCTTCGGACCAGGCCTGCTTGGGCGTACCGCCCCATCTCTGAACATACGTCGGATTGGGGCGGAAATTGTCGGTCTCATCCAGGACTTCCTGCTTGTGGCCGGGGTTGAAAATTTCAGGAATGCCGGGCGCAGGGTCAGTCATCCAGTATTCCATGAGAGGCGTCAGCAGTTCGCGAACACGGGCCTTCAGGCTCTCCCGGTCTCCGGTCCATGTTTCGCGGACCGCATCGATATATGCTCCGATCAGCCACGGCCATACCGGGCCCTGGTGATAAATGCGGTCTTTTTCGCGGTTGTCTCCGGACTGGCTCGCGCGGTCCTGGCGTTCACGGTAATCGGAACCGTAACGGCTGTCACGCGGCGAAAGCGTGCGGGGACCATAGGGCGTCCACAGATCGCGAGTAGCCACGGCCACGACGGCAGCCTTGGTTTCGGCGGGAATCAGGTCGCCTCGAACGGCCCACAGCATATTGGGCCGGAGGCCGGGCCCAACGCCATCGAGGTCATCCACCACGTCAAACAGCGGAGTTTCGTTAGAATTTGTCGCATATGCGGGATTTATGAAACGGGCACGGAAAGATTGCCGCACGCCGTCAGCAACACCATTCAGGCGGGCCGCTTCAGCCTGCCTGCCGCCGCGTTCCTGCACGCGGGCCAGGAAGCGAAGGCCGAAATATTTCAGCGCATTTGTTTCAACGGTCTTGCCATGGCGCGCTGTCGGGTTGATCACAACCTCACCCTTACCCTGCTGAAATTCCTTAAACTGCGCGTCCATCCAGGATGCCTGGGGCGGCTGAACGGTCAGCCCGTCTTTCGCGTCGGCGTAAACCTGGTGGCGAACTCCGTGGCGGTCATGGTAAACCGCGGTGGTTCTGGCCTCGGAGGCGCTGTACGAACCGAGAATATTCTCGATCGACGGCCGCACGGTTTCGATAAAGGCC
>CAZMMY010000080.1:2816-5080 GCA_964567495.1 uncultured bacterium | reverse complement strand
ATTTATATGTGTTAATATATTGTTAATATATGTCTATATATTTACATATATATATATATATTTATAAGTATTAATTTATATATCTAAAGGCTTTTTTGCTTCATAGGTGTTTGCCACCTTCGCCCGCTTCTTTCTGGCCGGCGCGTTCGGCATATTCCACATATTTTTCAAGAGCGCGCACAAACCACATCGAGCCGTCCGCGTTGTTGTATTCAAAACCCTGCCGGTGAATTTCCGCGTCAATCCAGCTGAGAAGGCCGCCGGCGGTCCTGCGCTGGTACACATCCGCGGGAAGATCCGCCGAAAAACGCTTTCCAAAAACGGTCTTGAGCCTCTCATAAGCTTCTCCCGGAACTTCCGCTTCAAAGCTGCCGGCATCGCTTTTGGCTTTCAAAACCATCTGCCTTGCGCTGAGAAGGCCCTGCACGTATTCACCCGCCGCCGCATCCGGGGTCCAGATGCGGTTGGGAATAATGCCGCCGCTTTCGAAAGAAGCGAAGCGGGCAAAAGTCCGGCGAGCTTCTTCAAAACGGCCGGTGGCAAGCATAAGGCCGACGATGGAGATAAATGTGTCGCGGCCCCACGGCTCGTGGAACCAGGCGCTCGGCGGCGCGGCGGCCCAGATGTCGGTCACGCCGTCGGGATAAGGTTTCACAAAAGCGTCCGCCGAATGGACCATCATGGCGGCAACGCTGCGATGGGCGGCTTCGGCAAAAACGTCGCCTGCGCTGACAGCGTCTGCCGCACGGAGGCGGTGCGCGATGTACGGGCGCATGTCGTAACGGGTTTCGTTCAGATAGTTCGGGTCCTTGCGGTTGGGAATACGGTAGTCCCAGAAAGAATGGCGGACACCGTCACGTTCTTCGATGCGTTTCTGGCCGCCATGAGGATACTGCGGGCCCTGCGTGTGGCCAATACCGAAGGCCACATATTTTTCCGCCGTCGTGTCGGGGTCGAAAACGTTCCAGCCTATGGCGGCCATGAAATCTGCGGCCGGCATGGAGAAGCGCGGAGAGTCCCCCTTCTCATTGTCATGGTCGCTGATGCGGACCCAGCGGACTTCGTAAGTGCCGCCCGGAAGAGGAATGATGCCGACCGCGCCGATGGCGCCTGCGCGGCCTTCGTAACCTTCGGCGAAAGCCACGGTCTTTGTTTCCTTCACGAAAAGAGAAACGGCCTGCACGTAATGTTCGCCCCATTCGTCGCCGCTAGCCAGCTGGCCGTTGAAATTGTTCCAGGCCAGATGCAGGGCGTCGAAACGCATTAGACGGCGGCCGGGCTGAGGATTGCCGAACTTCGCCCAGAAACGCGCGGGCGCAAGCATGGGTTCGTAATTCAGTTCGCGCATCTTGGTCCAGTTCCATCTACGCAGGTCGCCCCAGTCTTCATTGAGACCAGCCCGTACGATACCGGGATTACCCGGGTGGAAGTATTCGGGGTGCTTCCAGCTGTAAACGCTGGTCACGCCGGCGAACATGGGCCGGTCGAAAGCGAGGCGGCCGCCCTTGGCTTCGAAATCCGTGACACGCGGTTCGAACTGGCCGTAAGCCGTCCACTGCGCGTATTTATGCATCTCGACGCTGCGTTTGAAATCGGGCCTGGCGCGGACCACGTCCTGCAGTTTCTCCGAAACAAAAGCACGATCGCGATCGCTCCAGTTATCAAATGACGCGCGGCTGAGCTGCATCAGCAGGATAGTCAGAGCGGCCCTTTCCTTCATGAATCCGTTGTTGGCAGTCAAAAACCGGGTGATGGTTTCCGGCGCCTGCTGAAAAGCGTGCTTGTCTTCGTCGTTCCACTTCGCGAAGGGCTTGGACATACGGGTCAGCAGGTCCTTGAGCTGGGCCGCTTCGTGGATCTGGTCGCCGGTCTCTTCCATCCATTTGAGGAAGTAGGAAGCTATCGAATCAGGATTGCCCCATTCCGGAAATTCTTTCCAGATGAATTCAAGGAGCGTAATGAGCTCCGCATAGTCGTTCAGCCATACCTTGTCGTGCTCGGCAACAAAGCGGTTGAAGGCGTCTTTTCGGGGGCCGGTCACACCCTGAAACTGATCATAAGCAGCGAATGCCACGGCACGTTCGCGTTTCCACACGTCAAGGTGGTCGATGCGGCTGCGCTTGCCTTCAGGCGAGACCAGCTGCTGAAGCAGGCCGGCTTTGGCCGGATGGTTCTGTACATCTTCAGAGGCGGCCCAATCGATGTTCAGTTCGTAAAGCGAATAACCGTCAATGCTGCTGTACGGGCTCTGCGACCAGGGCGGA
>CAZMMY010000080.1:0-2806 GCA_964567495.1 uncultured bacterium | reverse complement strand
CTTCTTCGGAAATTTTTTCATAAGTGAAATCCGTGAATTTGCCGATGCCGGGATCGTTTTTCTCACGGCGCAAGGATGAAATCGTGGCGCTGGGGATGAGGTGTCTTTTTTCGCGGCCCCATACCGGCCTGCCGCTGGGAGGCATGCCCTGCCTGCGGGGAGCCTGAACAGGCGAGCTCACAACGGACGCCTGCTGCGCCGGGATTTCTTCCAGCGTGTCAACCTCAAGGATCTGGCCGCGCAGAAAGCCGGGCTGGGCCACGCCGTTGTTGTCGACGCGGCCGGGAATAACGGGGATGCCGACATTCCAGCCGTTTGCGTAGAGTTCGGAGCCGGTGGGCGGATTGTCCTGGCGATAGTTGATCTTCAGGATATGGTCGTAGATAACATGGCGCTTTTCGTCATTCGAAACACCAAGAGGTTCCAGGTCAGAAATCTTGACGCCGACCTTGCCATAACCATCGTAAAACTGTTCTTCAAAATGGATCGCGACCACCACCTGGCGCCCGCCTTCGGTACCGCGGGAAAAAATGAGGGCTGTCTGCTTGTCCTTGTTCGGAAAGCTGATGTTTCCGTGCGTGAAAATTTCCTGCATGTCCGCGCGGGTCACTACAGGCTTCAGGAGCCGATAGGCCTCGGGATTCCAGTCTTTTATTTTTTCCAGAAGCTCCGGGTGCAGCGTGGCCAGAAACAGCATCACAGGCGCCGTGCCCTTTTCCGTAAAACGTTCGCGTGCAATTTCAGGCGGCATGGAAGCGATGCGGTCGAGCAGCCTTTTCAGTTCCTCCGGCCTGCCGCGGAGACGGCGCAATTCCTTCTCCAGCATGGCCACGGGATGGCGGCTGCCTTCCACGAAAGTGCCTTTGACCGCGGCGGCAAGATAACCGATCAGTTTTTCCTCAACCGCGGCGCCGAGGCGCAGGATCTGAAGGTTCGTGTCTCCGGGGATCCTGATAAAAAGGCCGTGGTCGCGCATTTCACGGGTCGGGCGCTTGCCGTAATCTTCCCCGGTCAGATAGTTCTGTACGTAAATCTCACCGGCTCCCGCCAGGAATTCGGCGCCTACGAATGCCTCGACGCCATTGGGAGCAACGACTGTCTGCGCCTCGCGGCCGGTCTGGGTGCGATGCGCAAATTCGCTGACGTTGATCGCAAGCATGACGTCTTCGCCGTTCATCGGGACTTTGTAAACATGGATGCCGCCGGTTGTACTCTCCAGCAGAAGGCCGCGTTTCTGGACATATCGCACCAGGTTTTCAGTCATACGTTTGCTGCGGATCAAAGGCTCGATGGAGCCTCGGGCTTCCGGCGCCGCCTCTTTGTAATGCCGCAGGACTTCAAGGCTGACTTTCTGCGAAAGCTTGTCCAGCAGCTCGAGCGCCCGGAGATTCAGCGTGACTTTTTTGCGCGGGTCAGTTTCGAGCGCCGCTTCTTCGGCCAGCGCTTCGACCGCCTTGCGGAAATTATGCAGGCCAGGGCCGGTGCCGGCCAGGATGGTGTAAAGGATATGATTAAAAATATCGCCGTAAATATGGCCGGATGTGTTGGAAGCGTGGAAGAGAACGCTGTCGTGAGCGGTGCGGCCCCTCAGGATCAATTCGCGCGCTGTTTCGATAAAGCCCAGAAGGCCGGGGCCGCTGTTCAGAATGATCTGGGACCCGTCCGAGAATCCGAAGCCGCGGTCGCCTTCAGCGCCGGAAGCAAGGAGTTTCGCGTCTTCCATCGTAATGTCGACTTCGTTGAAAATCTGCTGTTCCGCGCGGCGCTTTTCGATGATTTTCTTGAAAACCATCAGGTGAGCGCGTGCCTGACCGCGTTCCATATCGACCCGGACCGAGGATTTCAGGGCTTCATGCTGCAGCTTGCGGCGAGCTTCAGGATTGGCGTACGCCGCTGAAAGCGAATTCAGCGCTTCGCGAAGGCTCTTGGCGGAAGGACGGCGCTTTCCGCCTTCGACCGTGCTCTTCTCTTCTTCGATCGGAGAATAACGGACCAGGAAACCGTTCGTGATCTTCCATTTTTTTACGCCCCTGACTTCGTCCGCGGGAGAGGCGTCAAGATGGCGGACCAGCTCGTCATAATCCACGCGCTTGCCGTCGGCGCCGTCGGTAAAAATATTGATCGTGCGGCCGGTGGATTCTTCCACAATGTTGAAAAGCTCGGGCATGGCGCCGTCCCAAACGCCGATCAGGACGCCCGCGTTCCAGAGCGCTTTCATCATGCTGGTGGCTGAAGCTTCAAGGTCTTCGTCGGACATCATGACGGTCGCGGAACCCGCGCGGAAAATAAGCTGTGCGACATCTATATTGTAATTGGTAATGGGCGCAAACTGCTTTTCGATACCGAAAACCTTGATCAGGGTCTTGAGCATATTGAAATTGGCGACAGCGCCGTGGTCGAATTCGCGGCCGCCCAGGATGGCGCGGGACTTCGACTTGCGCATCTCGGCTACAGCGTTCGTCGCGGCCATCTGCTTCCTGAACTCTTCAAACACGGGCGAATGCACAATGGCTCGAGCGATCACAAAAACGGGAAGATAAGGCTGTTCGGGCGCGCCATGTCTAAGGCTGAGCGGCGTATTGGCCAGAATGCCGATCCAGTCGGCGCTGCCGGTTTCGCGAAGCCGGCGGATCAGCGTTTCGACGTGCTGCCGCTCCGAAACGCTGTCATATTTTCCATAACCCCGGATAAACGGGCCATGAACCTGCGGGTCATAAATCACCCACTGGTCGCCCCAATGAATGTAAGTTTCGGCGGAAGGGTCCGGGAACGGGCGCTCGGCTTCAACTCGGAACTCCCCGCCTTT
>CAZMMY010000079.1:3995-7450 GCA_964567495.1 uncultured bacterium | reverse complement strand
AATAAAAACCCGTGTGGTCGCCAAACGGACCTTCCATGCGCATTTCCCCCTCTTCGACGTAGCCTTCGAGAATGATCTCCGCTTCGGCCGGGACTTCAAGGTCGACCGTTTTGCATTTCACGAGTTCGACCGGCCTCTTGCGCAGGAAACCCGCCATCATGAGCTCGTCCATGCCGGGAGGCAGCGGGCAGGCCGCGGAGAACATGGTGGCCGGGTCCGCACCCAGCGCAACCGCGACTTCGAGCCGTTTCTTCGAGCCCTTCTCCAGTTGGCGAAAGTGCTCCGCGCCGTCCTTATGGATCTGCCAGTGCATGCCGGTCGTCTGGTTGTCGTAAACGTGCATGCGGTAAAGGCCCACATTGCGGCGTCCGTTCGCGGGGTCCTTGGTAAAAACCATGGGCAGCGTGATGAATTTGCCGCCGTCGTCGGGCCAGCACTGGATCACGGGCAGCTTGTCGAGCATGGGCCCCTCGCCCGCCTTAATCACGACTTCCTGGCACGGCGCCGAGCCGACGACCTTGGGGGAAACCGCGGAAAGCTCGCCGAGTTTCGGGATCATCTTCACTTTGTCGAGCAGGCTTTCGGGCGCGCGCATCTCGGTGAAACCTTCGATGCGCTTCGCGACTTCGTCGGGCGTTCCGCCTAGGATTTCAGCCATGCGCGCATGCGAGCCGAAGGTATTGATCAAAAGAGGGATCCTGGAACCCTTGACGTTTTTGAACAAAAGCGCGGGCCCCTGCATTTTGACCACGCGGTCGTAAATCTCTGTGACTTCGAGAATCGGGTCGACTTCGGCATTGATTTCGCGGAGCTCGCCCTTCTGTTTCATGGCGGAGATAAATTCCTGCAGGTTCTTAAACCCCATGACTGCCTTTCATTTTTTCCCGCGCCAGGCTGGCCGGGCCTTTGAGCACGAGCGCCAGGCCTTCAAGGCGGATACCCAGAAGAATGTTTTTCAGCTTGGCAAGCTCGTCGATTTCAAAAAAACTCTGCTTTTTAAGGATTTCGTAAGCAAACTCGCTGGTTTCCCATTCCGCAGGCACCCAGCAGATCGCGCCCACAAACGCGGAAACATAAAAAAGGGCCGCCAGTGCGCCAAGAAAATGAAGGTTCAGCAGCCAGCCCGCGATCAGCAGGACCCACGCAGCGCAGGAAGTTGTCCGGATCACATTTAAAGCGGTCCGAAGCGCCACCAGGTTGGAAGAAGCCTTGAGCGCAGCCGCGACTTCATGAGCGGCCTGGGCCGCGCCGCGAAGCGTCTGGCCCTGGTAAATATGCCGTGGAAGGAGCAGCTTTTTGACTTCCCCGCTCTCGGTCCCGGCTTTGCGGGAACCAGAGGAATCCACTACAACCTGCGGCAGGCCCGCAGCATCGAGCAGCCCGCGCGCAATTTCGCCGCCGGTAATACCGCGGCGGCCTGCTTCGCGGCCGTAACGGCGTATGAAAACGAGCTGGGACAGGTTCGCAAATAATGAGACCAGCAAGCCGAAGCTGGCGACAAGAAAAAAAGACATAAGGCGGGATATTATAGCGATAAGAGGCGTTTTAGGGCGAAATTTTGCTATTCTGCAGCCAGCCGTTCGACCAGTTTCTGCATGTCCGCAGGCATGGGGCATTCACGGTACAGGAGTTCCCCTGTTTTAGGGTGGGTCAGACGGAGGGAAAAGGCGTGCACGGCCTGCCGGTCGATATAAGGCGAGGTCACGCCGTAAAGGGCGTCACCCAGCACCGGGTGGTCCATGTGCCGCATATGGACGCGAATCTGGTGAGTGCGGCCGGTCTCCAGGCGGATTTCCAGCAGCGTCGCCCTGGCATAGCGCTCGAGGACGCGGAAATAAGTGACCGCGTCCCGCCCGCCTGAAGGCTTCACAATAACTTTTTTACGGTTCAGGAACGCGCGGCCGATGGCTTCTTCGCAGATGCCTTCCTGGTGCTCGACCCTTCCCTTCACGACCACGCGGTAAATTCGCTCGATGGTGTGGTCTTTAAATTGCTGGGCGAGAAAAGCATGCGCACGGTCGTTCTTGGCTACGACCATAATGCCGGAAGTCCCCTGGTCCAGGCGGTGC
Organism: uncultured bacterium; assembly: GCA_964567495.1. Lineage (GTDB taxonomy): Bacteria > Omnitrophota > Omnitrophia > Omnitrophales > Aquincolibacteriaceae > CAYLPP01. The sequence continues at coordinate 5,381 of CAZMMY010000079.1, read as the reverse complement.
ACGATGCCCGGCCTGTCGCCGCCCCCCGCTCCGGAAAGCTTTTTTACGTGGAAAAGCAGCGCGTTGACCAGCGTGTGGCTCTGGTTGCCATGCGCGGGATGCACAACCATGCCCGCAGGCTTGTTGATGAGCAGGAGTTCTTCGTCTTCGTAAACGATGTCGAGGGGAATGTCTTCGCCGCGCAGGCCGTCATCCTGCGCCTCGACCATTTCCACGCGGATCGAATCGCCCGCCTTGACCTTGTAATGCGCCGCGACCTCGCGGCCGCCCACCTTCACTCCGCCCTGCTCAATCCACTTCTTGATTTGGGAACGGGAGAAATGCTCGGACAGCGTCTGCGCCAGATAAATGTCCAGCCTCTGGCCCTCATTGTCGGAGGTTGCGATGATTTCGCGCTCGGTCATTCGGCCTTTCGGCGGCTCAGCGAAACATACAAAGCCGCTGCCGCGGCGAAGATCGCAATGCTGACCCACTGGTTCATGGTCAGGGAAAGAAAATACGGGTCGTTGGTGCGGAAGAACTCGAGCGTGAACCGGCCCACGGCGTAAAAGATAAAATAAAAGACAGCGGTCCGACCGGTAAAAGAAGCTTTTCCCTTCGCAGCGCGAAGAAGAAAAAGAAAAAGCAGCACATTGAAGCCGGCCTCGTAAAGTTGAACGGGATGCACCGCCAGTTCAGTCTCGGGAAAAGCCACGGCCCACGGCAGGCTGCAGGCCTTGCCGGCGCAGCAGCCGTTAAGAAAACAGCCCACGCGCCCGAAGGCATGGGTCAGCGCCACATAAGGCAGCATGAAATCAAGAAGTCGGATGAAGGAAATTCTTTTGATTCGGGCAAAGAGATACAGAGCGAAAAAGGAGGCGATAACGCCGCCGTAAAAAACCAGACCGCCTTCCCAAACGGCAAAAAACGAAAGAGGGTCGTTGAGATAAACAGAAAAGTTCTGGATGACATAATAAAGGCGAGCGCCGAAAAATCCCGCGAACACGCCCACGAGCACGGAATCCGACACCATTTCAGGATCGGGAAACCCGTCTCTTTTCGCCTGGCGCGTCATCAGGGAAATCGAAAGAAAAACGCCGGCCGCGACCATAAGGCCGAACGAATACAGTTTGAAATTTCCGATGGAAAATAAAACGGGGATCATGATTTCTTTTTGTCGCGAAGCATGGAAAGCAGATAAAGGCCGACGCCGACCGAGATATAAGTGTCCGCAAGATTAAATACAGGCCAGACGCGGAAATCCAGGAAATCGACCACATAACTGTCGCTCGGGCGTTCGGCAAAGCCAACCGCGGGGACCAGGCCCGTCGCCCCAAAGGGCGCATCGTCATAGAAGAACTGCACCGGCACGCCGGGCACCGCGGCGGCATAGGTCTCGACGAGGGC
>CAZMMY010000079.1:0-3985 GCA_964567495.1 uncultured bacterium | reverse complement strand
ACCTTCTCGTTCGTAGAGCATCCCCAGGAGCAACATGAATACGCCCAAACTGATCGCGGCGTCGGCCACGTTGAAGGCCGGGAAGTGCCAGCGGTAGTTCCAGTGAAAATCCAGGAAATCGACCACGAAACCAAGGCGCAGCCTGTCCACCCAGTTGCCGAGCGCGCCGCCCAGAATCAGCGCCAGCGCCCAGGTCTGCAGGCCGGGCTTTTCCTCGCGGGCCGATTTCGCGCCCCAGAAAAGGAGCGCCAGCAGGCCGACAGTGATCAGACAGAATAAAACGGGCTGGGCGTTACGGAAAAGGCCGAACGCGATACCGGTGTTATGGACGAGCGTAATATGAAAAATATCGGGAATAACCGGAATGGAATCGAACGGCATGAGCCTGCGCAGAATAACAAGCTTTGAAATCTGATCGGAAATAAAGGCCAGAAAAACGGCCAGGCAGAACAGGATCAAGGGCGCTGCTTGCGGTTGTTCTTTTCCTCGATTTCCTGGCACTTGATGCAGAGGCGGGCATAAGGGACCGCCTGAAGCCTTTTCTGGGGAATGGGCTTTTTGCAGTCTTCACAGACGCCGAACTCGCCGTCCTGGATCTTACGGAGGGCGACGTCGACGGCGTTCAGGAACTGCTGTTCGTTGGAAGCCAGGCCGAGAGTAAACTCACGGTCAAAATTGTCGGTGGCCATGTCGGCCATGTGGAAGGAATAACCCGAAAGGTCGCCGGCGGCGTCCCTCTGGTTCATATTCAGAGAATCGTTTTCGAGGTGGCGGAGGTCGCCCGCAATTTTCCTCTTGGCGTCCTCAAGGATCTTCTTGTACTTCTCGAGATCTTTCTTGTCCATCGTCATAAAATCTCCCCCTGAAAAGATAAGGATTATAGCATCGGCGGCGAAGTTTTGTCGAGCCCTCTTTTAGACCGCAGAAGGCTCGAGTTCCCGCTCTTCCTTAAAAAAACCGACTCCCCTCTTTTTCATCTCGCGTTTGAGCGCGGACAAAAAAGCCCGAACCACCAGCGGATCGAACTGCCCCCCCGCACACCGCTCAAGCTCCTCGCAGGCGAATTCGACGGACTTGCCGCGGCTGTAGCACCGGTTTGAAACCATGGCATGGAACGCGTCCGCCACCGACACGATGCGCGCACCGAGCGGGATGTCCCCGCCCTTCAGGCCGCTGGGATAGCCGGTGCCATCCCAGTATTCGTGGTGGTAAAGGACGATTTCGGAGACTTCCTTGAAATCGCTAAGCGGCTGAAGGATTTTCGCGCCTTTTTCGGGATGGGTCCGCATGATCTGCCATTCCTCGTCGTTCAGCGCCGCCTCTTTTTTCAGGATGATGTCCGGAATACCGACCTTGCCTACATCGTGCAGGATCAGCCCGGCGCGCAGTGTGCGGCCGAAAGGCCCAGAGGCGTCCAGCCCCATTTCGCGGGCGATCATCATACCCAGGCGTTCGACCTGGTTGACATGGCCGTAAGTGTAGCTGTCCTTGGCATAGATCTCCTGTGCGAGCGAACGCATGACCTGGACCTGCGTTTCCTCGTCCTTCCGGCGGAGCGCCTCGACTTCCTGGATACGTTTTTCCAGCTCCTGGTTTTTCTCGACCAGGTTCTGGTGATATTCCCCCGTCTGCATGGCCATGGAGCAGTCCTGCGCCAGGATCTGAAAAAAAGAAATTTCCTTTTTGCTGAACGATCCGCCGTCGAGCTTCGCTCCGATCAGAAGCAGCCCGAGCAGACGGTTCTTGAAAAAACCGGGCACCACGAGCTCGGCTTTAAGGAACTGCATGGCGCTGAAAACTTCCGTCAGCTCGCGCAGCCGCGCCCCGGCCAGGCCATCCTTTCTGAATTCAGCCTTCAGGCCCTCGCGCGAAAGAAAATCGCTGCGATGCAGGCGCTTCCTGTTTTTAAGAAAATGGCAGACGATCGGGTGGTCCATGTCAACTTTTACAAGGTTGACCGGAAAGCGGCGCGTACCTTTAGAGTCGGCAAAAACAAAGCGCTGTTTTTTTTCGTCGAGCGCGAGGAACGAAGCGTGGGCCAGTGAAAATTCGCGGTCGATCAGGCGGGTAATGGCCTTGAGAAGCAGGTGCGGACGGTTGAAACGCGCCATGCTTCTGGCGATATCATTCAGAATCGACTGGTATGGAATGTTTTTTTTCTTCAAGCGCCTGGGGTCAGATCAGCTGGGAGATCTTTTCGTGGACGTCTCTTTCGAGGTATTCCAGATAAAGCGGCTTGGTGATGTAGTTGTCCGCGCCGAGCCGGATGGCTTCTTCGATCTTTTCGCGTGTTTCGAGCGCGGTGACCATGATGACCTTGATCTGCGGGTATTTCTTTTTGATCTCGCGCAGGGCGTTCATGCCGTCCATGCCGGGCATGTGCACGTCGAGAAGAATGACCTGCGGCTTGACTTCGGCCACGGCCTCGAGCGCGGATTCGCCGGAGGAAGCGGTGCGCACCTCAAAGTCACGCTCTTCAAAAAACGCCTTTAAAAAATCGCAGATTTCCTCTTCGTCGTCGACCACCAGCAGCTTCTTGTTGTTGCCCATAACTCCTCCTCTTTACTCCCCGAATTCGGCCTAAGCCGGAAATAACGACAGTGAATTGCCCTGGTCCGCGGCCAGCGGGCCCACTTCTTCGAGCACCGGCAGCTGAATCAGGAACAAGCTTCCTTCGCCCGGCCGGCTTTCCACGCGGATGGAGCCGCCGTAGCGATGCACGATCTGTTTGGTCACAAAAAGCCCGAGGCCCACCGCGTCGGGCCGCGTCGTGAAGAACGGGTTAAAAACTTTTTCCACCGCTTCGGGCGTAATGCCTTTGCCCGTGTCCGAGATCGAAACCTCGATCATCTGGTCCTGCGGCCGCGACAGAAGTTCGCAGTGGATCCTGCCCTGCGAGCCGATAGACTGAACCGCATTCAGGATCAGATTCAGGAAGACTTCGCGCATCTCATGCACGTTGGCGTAAAAAACCGGCAGCGGCACCGAAATGTTCTTGGTGATCTCGATGCCTTCCAGCGAAGTCTGGTACGACACCAGGTTCAGCGTGTCGTCCAGCACCTGCTCCAGCCTGAGCATCTCCCTCGGGGAACCAGAGCTCTGGGAAAACATCAGCAGCTTCCTTGTTATATCGGCAGCGCGCTTGGTCTGCTTCACGATTGTTTTGAGGACTTCCTCGACTTTTTCGTCCATCTGCGTCCTCTCCTTCTGAAGCAGGAGGACCTGGGCCTTGCCGGAAATAATCGTCAGCGGATTGTGGATCTCGTGGGCGATGCCCGTGGCAAGCTGTTCAATGGCCGTGATCTTGGTCGTCTGGAGCAGCTGGGCCTGCACGTCCTGGAGCTCCTCATTCGCGGTGCGGAGCTCGGTCACGCTGAGCGCGTTACGGAGGGCCTTGGCAACGATCGAGGCAAACTCGCGAAAAAACTGGAAGTCGGATTCGTCGAACACCGCGTCCGGCGACTGGGCGGAGAAACAGAGAGCGCCCGTGAATTCCTCGTTCTTTACGAAAAGCGGAATGATCCAGCTCGCGCGCAGCTGGTCGAAGTCGCGCGCCAGGCTCGTGGCCTCCTGCCAGGAAAGCGATTTCACCGCGCGGTCGCGCACCAGCACGTGCGGCCCGCCGGCCTCGATCAAACGGATCATGGCCGAATCTTTCGAAATGCGCACCTTGCGCACGCCCGAAAGGTTCCAGCCGTGCGCGGCCGCGATCTCGTAGTCGTCGCGCATGCGTGACGGCACGAGCAGCGCGACCGTCTTCAGATGAAGGACTTCGCCGAAGGTGTTGACCATTAAATTGCCGAGCTCGTTCATGTCGAGCGTCAGCGTCAGCTCTTCCGCGAGGTTAAGCAGCGTGAGCTGGCCGTAGGTCTTCTTCTTAAAGAGATGGTTGCGGAAAAACCGCGTGAAGGCCTGGTCGACGGGCTTGTACGCGAACGCGAAAATCAGGGCGATCACGAAAAGCTGGGTGAGGGGTTTCGCGAAG
>CAZMMY010000078.1:1507-7453 GCA_964567495.1 uncultured bacterium | reverse complement strand
GCGGAAGAAGCAGTTTTCTCGCTCGGCGCGGGCATGGGTATTCTGGCTTACGCAGTTCTCGCGCTGGGCCTTCTGGGAATGCTTAAAACGGGCGCGCTGTGGGCGCTGGTGCTGACCCTCACGGTTTTTGTCCTGCTCGCGCGCCTGACCTCGGTGCGTCTTAAAATGCCCGCGATGATCCATACGCGGGATCTTTTATTTGCGGGCGCGGCCCTGCTAGCTGCGCTTCCCTGGATTGCCGGTATGCTTGCGCCCGAAACCGCGAACGATTCGCTCTGCTACCACCTGCACTTGCCCAAACTGTACCTCCGGGAGGGGAAGATCGGCACCCTTCCGTACGAAATCAATTCCGAATTCCCTTTGATGATGGAAATGCTTTACACGCTCGGCGCTGCGCTTGGCGGCGTGCCGCTGGCCAAATTCTTTCATATCCTTTCCGCAGTCTTGACCGCCGCGTCTATCGCGGTCTGCATCCGCAAGCTTGCGGGCCGCTGGGTCTTTGCGCTCCCGCTTCTGTTCCTGACCACGCCTGGCGTCTTTAATCAGGCTGTAACTACTTATGTCGACGTGGCGCTTTCCGGTTTCACACTGCTTGCGGTCATGGCCGTTATTTTCTGGCACCAGAACCCCGACAAGAACCGAAGCTTACTCGCGCTCGCGGGTCTGTTCCTGGGGTTCGCGCTGGGCGTAAAATACCTGGCCCTGATTTCCGCCGGCTTTCTGGGCCTGTGGATCTTAGGCGTTTCCGCATCAAGAACACCCAAAAGGCTCTTTATGAATCTCGCCGTTTTTGGCGGCTGCATCGCCGCGGCTGGAATCTACTGGTATGTGCGCTCATGGATTGTGACGGGCAACCCGGTCTATCCCTACTTCGCGCAAATCTTCGGGACAGGCGACGCGACTATTCATTACAACGACATCGGGCTTGGGAAAACACTGCTCAACTGGTTTTTGGTGTTCCCGGCTGCGACCATGCGCCCGGATCTGTTCGAGGGCTTCAGCGTCCAGATCGGACCCGGGTACCTGGCTTTTCTGCCGCTTTTCTTTCTGGTTCCCGGCAAAACAACACGCACGCCCCTGATGCTGGCCGCGTTCTGCCTCTTTTTCGTGACCGCCTGGTTCCTGCTGGGGCAGAGCCTGCGCTTCCTGCTGCCCGCGCTGCCGGCTCTCTGCGTGCTGATCGGGCTGGGCTGGGCAGCATTGGATTCCTCGATTCCGGCCCGTATCCTGAAATTTCTCATGGCCGCCGTCCTTCTGTACCAGATCGGCCTGTCGTTCTATCACAGCCGCCAGTACCTCAAGGCGGGCCTCGGCATGGAATCTGAAATTGTCTACCTCGAAAGGGTGGAGCGGAGCCTCCAGATGGCCAATTACGTGAATGGCCGGCTGGATTCCAGCAGCAAAATCCTGACAGTGGACGATCCGCACCTTTTATACTTCAGCCGGACTGTTTTCCGGGAAGGCGCCTACGCCCGGAAGCACGCTTACTGGCAGGATGCGCACAATCCGCAAGAGGTGTTCCGGGAACTCCGCAGCCAGGGCATTACCCATTTGATCCTGGCCAAAAACGCTTATTCAGAACCTCCGGACAGCATGCCTGAACTGCGGCTTCCCAGGCTTCTCCGGAGGGGGGAAAATCAGCTTGCCACCTCTTTAAAACCCCTTTACACTTATACCTTTACGGACGTTGAAGGCCTCATTACCCAATACCACTTATACGAAATCATCCAGTCATGAAAATCGCACTGATCGATCTTAAAGAAACCGCTACTGGCTGTAACAACAAGGACAAGGCGGGGACTTTCGGCAACACCTCCCACGGCGAAGACCTGATCTCCCGCATTTACGCTTTTATGAAGCGCAATAATGTGGACGTGCCCGTGGTTCATTTCGGGTACATGGCGGCCATCTTCCGCCAGCACGGCCATGAAGTGAACATCTATGACAGCGTTCCCACAAGGGACGAAGAGCTGGTCATCCTGGCTTCATCGATTGTGGGCTATGACGAAGAACTCGCCTTTGTGCGGAAAATACGCAAACCTGGCCGCAAAATAGGCTTTATTAACGCATTCGCCACGGCAAAGCCCGAGATATTCCTCGAAGAGGCTGATTTCGTGATCATGGGCGAACCTGAAGCCGTAACCATCCAGATCGCCAAAGGGGAGCTGGATCCCAAGGGCGCGATCCAGAGCCCGCTGATTTACGACCTGGAAAGCCTGCCATTTCCCGACTGGGATGGCTTCCCGGTCAAGCGTTACGGTTATTTCCCGGTGCTGTCAAAAGGCCCGACACTTTCCATCCTGACCAGCCGCGGCTGTTCATTCGACTGCAGTTACTGCCCGTACATGGTCACGCAGACCGCGAAATGGCGGCGGCGCGGCGCGAAAAACGTGGTCGACGAAATAGAATACCTGCAGAAAAAATACGGCGTCCGCAGCCTGGTGTTCCGCGACATCATGTACACGCAGAGTAAAAAGCGCGCCTTGGAAATTTCGGAGGAAATCATCAAGCGCGGCGTGAAAATCGAATGGAGCATGGAAACCCGCGCCGACTGCCTCGAGCGGGACACGCTGGAGCTGATGCACAAATCAGGCCTGCGCGCCATCCACCTGGGCATCGAATCTCCCGAAGACGAAATCGTCAAAAAATCCGGCCGTCTCCCGATCAAGGAAAGCCAGCAGGAAAAAGTCATTCGTATGTGCGAGGAGATCGGGATCAAGATCATCGGGTTCTTCATACTCGGTTTCATCCACGACACGCGCGAGTCCATGCAGAAGACTATCGATTACGCCAAGCACCTGAATATGCCGCTTGCGCAGTTCGACGTCATGACGCCGTATCCCGGCACCAAGTTTTTCGACGATATCAAGGACCGCATCCAGGACTTCGACTGGAAGAAATACACCACACACCATTCAGTGGTAAAACTCGACCACATTTCTCCCGAAGATGTCATGGAGTTCAAGAACAAAGCCTACCGCGAATATTATTTCCGCCCCTCCTGGATCGCGAAACACAGCTTCAAACTTCTCTTCTCATAAAGAAATGATCGCGGTCACAGGCGCAACCGGATTCCTTGGCGGCGAGCTGACGCGCCGGATGAAAACTCTCGGAATGCCGTTCGTCTGCCTCGTGCGTCCGGGCTCTCCGGGCAATGAGAAACTGCGCGCACAGGGCATGACGGTCCTGGAAACAAACTTCGCGGATTCCGCCGATATCACCAGGAACCTCGCAGGCTGCGGCACCGTAATACACGCCATGGGCCTGATCAACGGTTCCGCCCAGCTTCTCGACCTTGTGAACATCCATTACACCCGCAATCTGGCGCGCGCCGCGTCTGAAACAGGCATTCGCAAATTCATTTTCATCAGCTCTGTCGCCGCTCTCATGCGCCACGGGCCGTACGGAGAAAGCAAGTACCAGGCCGAGGCAGCCCTCCGCGAAAGCCGCGTGCCGCACCTGATTTTCAGGCCCGCTTATATTTATGGAATGGAAGACCGCAACAATACCCGTATGATGATCAAGACCCTGAAACATTTCCCGCTCATCCCGCTGCTGGGCGGCGGCACGTTCAAACTGCAGCCGGTTTTCGTTGAGGACGTGGTTGAACTGATTCTGAAGGGCCTCAGCTTCTCCCGGCTGAACACGGCCTACACCGTAGCGGGGAAGGAGCAGGTTTCGCTTCGCTTCATGCTTGAGACTCTTGCGCACCATTTGAAAGTGAAAAGAATTTTCGTTCCGATTCCTCTCCGTCCGCTCCAGGCGGTTCTTCGCGTTTATCTGAAATTCGATCCGGCAACCAAACTCCCGGCCAAGCAGATCCTGGAGCTGGACAAACATGAGGCCTTCAACATCGCCGAGACACAGAGTGATTTCAATTTCGATCCAGTGACTTTTGCAGAAGGTGCGGCAAAGATGTTCGGAGCGGTCCCATGTGCGGCATAGCCGGCGTTTTTTCCTTCAAGGGGAATGTCGACCCCTCGCTCCTCGAAAAGATGAACGCGGAGATCATCCACCGCGGCCCCGACTCAGACGGATTTTTCAGCGCGGGTCACGTCGGCCTGTGTATGCGCCGCCTGAAAGTCATCGATCTGGACACGGGCAACCAGCCCATCCATGACGGTTCGGAAAAGTCCTGGATTATCTTCAACGGTGAGATTTACAACTATCGCGAACTGCGCGCCGACCTCGAGAAAAAAGGCCACCGGTTCTACACGAAGTCAGACACCGAAGCCATCCTGCACGCCTACATGGAGTACGGCAAGAGCTGCGTCGAGCGGCTCATCGGCATGTTCGCATTCGCTATTTTCGATTCGGCAAAAGACGCGGTCTTCATCGCCCGCGACCGGCTGGGCATCAAGCCGCTCTTTTACCACGAGAGCGGGGAAGGCGTGGCCTTTGCTTCCGAAATCAAGCCGCTCCTGCAGGCGCCGTGGATCAGCGCACAAATCAACCCGCAGGCAGTCAGCCATTTCCTTTCTCTCAACTACCTGCCACACCCGTGGACGCCGTTTTCCGGTGTGCGCCAGCTCGCGCCGGGGCACTGGATGGAAATCTCAAAGCGGGGCGTGATAATCCAGGAGTACTGGGACGTGCCGCATGGCGAGACCCTCGATGTGGGAGAGGAAGAAGCCTGCAAAAAAATTCTGGGGCTGATGCACCGCTCCATGGAGCGCCGACTGATCGCGGACGTTCCTATCGGCACTTTCCTTTCCGGCGGCCTGGACTCCAGCGCGCTTGTCTGGCTGATGAAGGAGCACAAGCACGACACAATCAAGACCTTTTCCGTCGGCTTCGACCATCCGGACTACGACGAAACCCCGCACGCGCGCGCAGTGGCGAAACATTTCGGCACCGACCACCATGAAATCAAATGCGCACCGCAGGACGTTTTCAAAACGCTCGCCCGCGTGACCTGGCATGCGGACAATCTTCTGGGCGACCAGGCCGCTCTTCCGCTCTATATGGTTTCAAAACTGGCCCGCCAGCATGTTACGGTCTGCCTATCCGGCGATGGGGGCGATGAAATCTTCGTCGGCTATCCGACTTATCACGCGAACCAGTACCACCGTTATTACAGCCGGATCCCGTCATTCCTTCGCAAGGGCATGATCGAACCCGCGGTGCGCGCCCTGCCGGCCTCGGTCAACAAACTCAGCTTCGAATACAAGGCCAAAAAGTTCGTGCAGGCCGGAGACTTCGATTCCGAACGCGCCCATTACTGGTGGCGCACTATTTTCACGGAGCAGGAAAAGCAGGGCGTCCTGACCCTGGCGGCGCAGACTGCGATCGGGGACCTGGACTCCTATCCTCTGTACGGCCAGTATCTGGAAAAAGCCAGGGCCGCGGGTCACGTGAACCGCTGCCTTTATGCGGACATGAAGGTCTGGCTGGCAGGAAACAATCTCTACAAGGTTGACACCATGTCGATGGCGCACGGCCTGGAAGCGCGCGTGCCTTTCCTTGACCATGAGCTGGTCGAATATATGGCCAGGCTTCCCGCTGAGCTGAAGTTCAAGGGCTCCGTCCTGAAATACCTTTTCAAGAAAATCCTTCGCGGGAAACTTCCCGAAAGCATCCGCTCGCGCCGGAAGGCCGGATTTCACTCCCCGGTCGCGTACTGGTTCCGCCATGCGCTGAACGGCCACCTGCGTGAATTGCTGCAGGAAAAACACGACGCCTTTGATTTCTATTTCAAGAAAGACGCTCTTCTTAAAATGGTCGAGGAGCACAGACGCGGCGGAGGAAACCATACTTACCGCCTGTGGTCGCTTCTAACCTTCAAGTTCTGGCTCAAGGCCTTCGGAGGAAACGAATGACCGCCGCTTTACCCGCCGGGATCCGCCTGACCAAACTGGGCCAGTGTCCGTCCTGCAAAACACGGCAGGAGAGTGCGCCCGTTTTCAAACTGCCGCGCACGGATGTTTACGCTTGCCCGGCCTGCCG
>CAZMMY010000078.1:0-1497 GCA_964567495.1 uncultured bacterium | reverse complement strand
GACCCGTCGCTTGACGCTGATTCCATGATGGCGATTTACACTTCTTCTGAAACCCTTAAACAGATCAATCCTGCCTGTGAAAATTATTACGAGTATGGAACGCTCAAGGAAAACAGCCGTACGTTCAAGGACTATGCCCGCGCGGAAAAAGAAATAGCGAAGCTCGCCAGGGGCCGGAACCTTCTCGAGGTAGGCTGCGGCACGGGGGGGTTCCTAGAATACGCAAAAACGCAGGGCTGGCACGCGGCAGGGCTGGACTCCAGCCCCGAGAACGCGGCCAGGCTGAAGGAAAAAGGGCTCGAGGGGATCTGCTCGGATTTCATGCAATACCGCACGGCCGCGCTGTACGACGTGGTCGTGCTCTGGGACCTTATTGAACATCCCCAGGATCCGCTGGCGTTCGTAAAAAAGAGTTACGAACTTCTTAAGCCCGGCGGCCTTCTGCTGCTGGCCACGCCATGCTACCCGAACCTGCTGAGCGTCCTCTCGCATCTCTTTTATAAAATCGGCCTAAAAGGCCCCGCCGCAAAAATGTATTTTCTGGAACACACTACGTACTTCGGCCCCACGACCCTGCCGCTTCTTGCAGAGCGGGGCGGGTTTAAAACGGCAAAACTGTATCGCACTGAAACCGACCTGGCCCGCTATTCTTTCGCGTTCCCCGTGCGTCTTGCTCTTTATGCCGCATTCTTCATGGCAAAATTTCTCGGCCTCCAGAACCGGCTGATGCTGATCGCCCAAAAGCCCTGGGACGTCACGGTTGCCGACGTCATGAAGTACAAAGAGCGGTTCATCGAGCTGAATGGTTACGAGCCGCCTAAGCCGCTGCTGATGTCCTTTGTGACCGTGCACGAATCGTCTGCGGCAGCACAAGAGATGCACGAGCAGTACCACTATCGGTACGCGAAGTCGACGTTCGACTGGTACGAGTTCAGCAATGCCGGCCTGGCGAAGGTCCCCGGCTACGAGTATTACGGCAAGTTTGCCAGCAACATCGAAAAGCACGGGGCGGACAACTTCGTCAAGTTCCTGGCAGAATTGCAGGTTTACGGCACGCCGGACGAGGTGGTGGAACAATTGACCGACCACGTTCGTCGTATCGACGGCGTCGGGATGACGGCGGTATTGTCGTTCGCAGGAATGAGTCCCGAAGTTGGTGCGGCCAATCAGAAATTGTTCGCAGAGCAAGTGCTGCCCCGGTTGAAGAGCATCGACACCGAGCGTGCTTTCCCGCCCATTGCGGTCCCGGCGAATGCCTGAGGGCGTGGTCGCAGCCGGGGAACACCACGCCGAAGTTCGCCTCACGCCGCTCGCGGCCGGCGAGCGCGATGATGCGACGAATGAGCTGCTCGATAAAGTCGGGCCGGGTCGTGACCTGAATCTGTTCACCACTCTGGTGCGACACCAGCGGTTGTTCCGGCGCTGGCTGCCACTGTGTGGAGGTCTTCTCAGCGGGAAGTTGTCGGCCCGTGACCGGGAATTGCTGATTCTGCGGAC
>CAZMMY010000077.1:345-7503 GCA_964567495.1 uncultured bacterium | reverse complement strand
CTTCGCTATTCTGGAAGACGAAGCGGCGGGTGTTTTTTCCGTCCTCGAGCGGGAGAGAGAAATGCTGAGTTTTCTTGACCCCGTCGACGAGAAAATCGAGTTCCGTGACCGGGTTTTGTATGATCAGCGGCGACAGGACGCTTACTGACGGAGGCTCGGCGGTTTCAAAAAGGGACGCAAAGATTTGCAGCTCCGTGAAGTAAACAAACTGCGAAGCTTCGATTTCGTGAAGTTTTACGTACCTGAAACTGCGCGGCTGGATCTCGAAGTCGAAAATTTGACCTGAAGCATCGGTAAGGCCCCGCTTTTCCACAAGAGTTTCCCAGTGGGTGCCGTCGTTGGACGCAGAGATTTTAAAGCCCCGGAGATAAGCGGGCACGTTCGCCGTTGTGTAAGTGCTGGAGACCGCGTACCTCGTGTCGGCTTTGATCTGTGAGATCATTTTTTCAGCGCCTAAATCGAGCCGGAGATAATGGTCGGGGCCGGCGCCCAGACCGAGCCAGCCGCCGGTCTGGTTTTCGGCGAAGCTGCCGTCCACGGCGTTGCGGGCGGTGTTGTAGGAATTGGGGTTTGCTTCCGGCGTCAGCCCGTGCGAAACAATCTCCCGGGATGTTTCGCGAAGTATGCTGCGCCGGATTTCTGAAAGCGCGCCCAAATCGCTTTCGGCGCATCCGGATGCGCACTGGTAAACGAATTCAAACCGGCGCAGAGGCTGGGCTTTCAGGCGATTGGAAATCACCTCGATTTCGCTGACATATCCTTTCAGATTATTCAAATAGGTCGGGAGGTTGGAAGGGTGGCTGATGGGGTCCGGGTTTTCCGTGCGCACTTCGAAACCGTGCGCTTTGACGAAGCGAACGTCGACCGGAGAGAAGCTGAATTCGAACAATCCGGACTGTGACAGGCCGGTTTCCTCGACGAGGGTGAACCAGTTCGTTCCGTCGACTGAGCCGGAAATTTTAAAGGCCTCCTGCCATATTTTTGCGGCGTTGCCGCCCGGAAACCGGGTGTCATAGCGGATGGTATCGACTTTCCGGACTTCTCCCAAGTCCATGCGGAGGGAGGGATCCGCGTCATTATTGTTGGCGATCCAGCCTGCCGCCTGGTCGCCGTATTTGCCGTCGGTCGCAAAGAAACCGGGATGCTGAATGACGTTATAGAAACCGGAATTATCGCCCGATGTAGCCACGGGGAGGATGCTTTTGGCGAAGTTCGCGGCTTCGCGGGTTACGGACTGTTCCCTGAGGTTCTCCAGCCGCCCCAGGCTGTCATATTCGTACACGTATTGTTTGTCGAGCTGGACAAGCGGCTCACGGTCTTCGAAGCGCACGACCCTCGAATCCAGGACCGATTTCAGACGGTCCTGATCGTCGTATTCATAAACATATTCGTGTTCCGCGGTTTCAATGCGCAAGATTTTACCCGAAGTATGGCGGGTAATGCTGAGGTAAGCGCCGTCAGCAGCTTCGACGGCGTACTGATTCGGAGAAATGAACAGCAGGCCGCGGTCTTCTTTGATATATTCCGCCAAAGCGCCTTCGGCCGGATTTTCGGGAACATAAGCCGGACGGCCGCTTTCGGAACCATCTCCGCTTCCGTCTCTTTCCCCGCTTCCTCCGCCGCTGGAGGGAAAGATGATACTGATTCCTGAAATTGCGGGCATATTCACTTCGTTGGGAGCCTGGACTTTGGGAACCATGACCGTGAGCTCATCCAGCGACCCTACGTTCCATAACCCGGAATCGAGGGAGACCGGTATTTCCAGAGTATGTGACCCCGCGCTGAAGCTGACGCCGGAAAGCGTGAAATTGGAGCCGGAGCCGATAGTTTCTTTGAACTCGATTATGCCGCCTGTATAGTTGCCCGGAGAATTGTAGGAAATGGAAATCTTGCCGCCTGCCTGGCGTCGGCCCAGAGGCCCTGACCCGTTTCCGAGTTTGCGCGGATAAGCGAACGCGCTGTAAGCGGACGTCTGGAAAAAAACCTTGTTCGAGTTGGAAGGAGGCGTGCTCGAATAGAGATTGTAGGTAACCGGCGTCTCCCAATATTTTCGGGTTTGAAGTACGCTTGTCAAATTCTTGGTGTCCAGATACCTTTTTATCTGGTCTGGAAGTTTGCCGTTGATGCCGAGCAAAAGCGAAAGAACGTTGGCGGCGACCTGCTCCGTGATTGCGCCTGCTGTCGCGCTGTCTGTATCGTAACCTTCCCAGAATCCGTGGCTGGTCACCATTTGAGGTTTGGCCAGAAGGCTTTGCTGTAAAAAGGCTTTTACTTGATCGGGCCGGAACATGCTTGCCGCGCCCAAGGTGTATAAAGACGCGGCTTTTTCGTTATAAAAGGGGTTGGAGTCATAGGCGATCGTTTCGATGCCGGCGCGGTCTTCGTACATATTGAGGATCACGGTGTTGGGAATGACCATGTCCTGCATGTAGAAATTTGCCGGGTCGAGGGCATCGGGCGTATTTGTAACGATCACGACCTCGTCAATATCTTCCATTTTGACGTCGTCAGGCAGCGCGATGCTGTGCGACTTTTTCCCCGGCTGCAGGATGACGTTCGCCGTATACTCGATTTGCAGGAGTGAGCCCACTTGTTTCTTGAATTCGATGACGGCGCTGACGTTACCGCTGTTGAATTTCGTGTATTTGAAATTCAGGGTTTTGTTGCGGAGGTTCATGTTTCCCCGCTGGAAATACCAGTCAGAGTCGCTGTCGAAAAGCGCGTTGTCGCTATGGTAGGGGAGGTTAAGCCAGCTGCGGTCATAGCTCGCTGAAAGAAAACCGGGAAGGCCGTTGGCCTGCGCATGCGCAAGCTGAATATCCGTATGTTGTTCCATGGCCGTGCGGAGCGCCGCGCTTTCGGAATAGGGCATGGCGAGGGCCGGCCATAAAAGCTGGAAGCCGCCGCGCCAGGGCGCGAAAGTTTGGACGTTGTTATAGCTTTTGAAAGTAATGGCCAGGTTCTCGTAGGCGGCCTTCGGGACGTCTCCGTTATAAAGAAGGGTCAAGAGAAGAATGCCGGCGGAGGTTTCGTCGCCGAAAAGGTCTTTTTTACCGCCGAGGAAAACGGCGTTGGCGCAAGAGCCTCCGCCGCCCGCGAACCCGCGGCGCATGTAATTGTCCGACCCTACAAGGCATTTATAACCGGCGCGCTGGTTTTCGAGGAACGTATTGATCTTCGTCAGGAGGCCGTTGTTTCCCGGCGTGCCGTCTCCCACAACAGGATTACCTGAAAGAGAGGAGTGCAAAAGCGTGCCGTAGACCGCGGCCATGGAGCTGGTCAGATTGACGTTGTCTTCAATGGCGTAAGTGGGGTTATTGACGGGGACCCATTCGTTATTTTCCCAGTCCAGCCAGGGCAGGAGCCCGAGATAGCCGTGCGCGCTCTGGTCGGCTAAAAGGTGCTCGACCATGGTGTTTAATTTGTTCAAGGCCTGGGCTGCGGTGAATTGCTCGCTGGCCATTTCTCCGGAGGCGACGCTGGAAAGCATCAGCGCATAGTAACCGAGCGCCGTGGGCTGGGTGTAGCTGCGTATCCCGGTTTCGGAAGAAAACCCCTCGAAGAGATATTCGTGCGTGCCTTCGACAAAGCCGTTGGACGGATCGAAATAGGACAAGCCCACGCTTTTGGTGAACTCATAGATGTCCGTGAAGATTTTGTCCGTAAAGGTCTGGACGTTGCCTGCCTTGTCGGTCAGGCGGAAAGAGACGGTATGCTTTTTTTGTGTGGAGGGCAGCGTGATATTGACCGGGGCCGTATTCGTTATCGTGGTCCAGGCACCGCCGTTCAGGGAATATTCCCTTTTTTGAATGCCGGAGAGAGCATCCGAAGCGCTGAAGTAAAGCGTTACGTTACTGCTGCTCGAAAAATCCGGGAGCTTGTCATGATGGTTGCCTACGATCACGACGTTTCCTTCAGGCATCACCGTATCGAGGACGATCGTGTCTTTGGCCGGCGTGTCCGAAGGCTCGTAGTAATGGACCCAGTTTGAAATGAGCCCGGCGCCGTCCATGACTTCCACCCGGATTTCCCTGGCTCCGTCTCCGGAAGTCAGCGTAAGGTTTTTGGTTGGCGCGAAAGTTTCCCAATCGCTCCAGCTTTGCCCGCCGTTTTGTGAAAAACGCATGTGGCTCACGCCTGAACCGCCGGCGCCGTCTGCCGCGTTCAGATTTAAGGTGACGTCCGGCGAGTTGGTATATGCCGCGCCATTATTAATAGAAACCGAAAGGGTGGGGTTGTGTGTGTCCAGGTAGATTGCGTCGGATTTGACGTTGCTGACGTTCCCCGACTTGTCCCGGACCTTCAGATGCGCTGTTTTTTCTCCGTCCGCGCCCGAAAGGTCGAGGATAAAAGAACCGGTGAACGGCAGCCAGCTTGTCCAGGTGTTCGCGCCGTCCAGAGAGTATTGATAGGCCTCGAAGCCGGAGCTGGGCGCATTATCAAAAATTTGACTGTAGGAATCCAGGCGGAGATTGACGGCAGGATTTACGCTATAAGGCGTTCCGGGATAGGGTTCTGAAGAAATATAGGAAATCGAATTGCCGTTGGGTTTTGCGTAAAAACCCTGCAGGGCGATTTGGCCCAGAACGGGAGCCTCGGAATCAAAGAAAGTTGTAAAAGAAGTCAGTTCGCTGACCTGCTGCACGGCGTTTTTGGAAATAAACGAAAGAGTCTGAGAGCCCTGGAACGCCGGGCTTAGCGTCGTCGACCACACGCCGGAAGCGTCGTAGGGTGAAACCAGAACATCCGTATAGATCGAAGCCCCCGGATAGGGCGGGACCCGGAGAAAAACCGCTGACCCTGGCTTCTTTGTTCCAGAGATGATTGTCGCTGCGCCCGTGTATGCGGGGACGGGCGCGTCCAGCCCTGGCGCCTGTGCAGCATCTACGGCGATCCCGGCGATACGGACATAAACCATCCGGGGGCCTGTTATGGGCGAGGTGTTGTCCGCGTTGACGGCTGAATCGAGAAAAACAGAAATCTTCCGCACACGCGCTAAATCCACGGCGCCGTTTACGCTTGCCAGAGGCATGCGGTAGAATTTTTCTGAAAGAGAAAGGCCGGTCAGTGTGAAGGTGTCGGTGTCGCCGTCGCCATCTTCAACCCTTATTTTCAAACCCTCCGAAGTTCCCAGTGCTCCGATCTTCAGGTCGCCGTGGCTGTTAAGGTTGAACGTTTCGACCGGGCCTGTTTCGAGATCGTCAAAAGAAATGGACATGCCTGAGATGGCGCCGGAAGGCATTCCGTCGTAAAAAATAGAGAAGCGGTCCGAGCCCGATTGCCCGCCGACGCGGGCCGGGTTCGAGCCGGTCATGACCTGAATGCTTGCGGCGCCCGAAAAGTTGCTGACATCCGGAATGCCGAGGCTTGGGTCGGGGCTGAGATTGCCGCCGCGCATAAGCGTGATACGTTCTTCCGCGGCATTGTTATAGCGGTCCTGTTCGGCGATGAAGCGGTTGAGTTCCGCTCGGGCGGAAACCGGGTCCTCGATTTCCTGCGAAGCGGTTCTGCGCAATTCCTCGAGGAAGGCTTTTTCGTCCCGGAGGCTTCCGTTATTGAGCGAGCCTTGCCCGTTGTAAGCGTAGATTCCGTCCGCAGAGATGACGTACTGGACGTTTTCATATTCCTGCGCTTCGTTTAAATCCTGCCCGGAAGGCCCGTCCGCGGCATGCTTGGAGGGGTGGCTGTGCGAAATGAAAGAAGCCTTGCGGAAGATTTCCCGGGCTGCCGGAACCGTGCCGATTTCATCCAGGCTTCCCGAAGTGAAAAGCACGATCTCGCCGTGGAGCACAATCAACGCGGTTTCAAAGCTGAGTTCTGTTAATTTTCTCAGGTCATCGGCGGTGACTGATTTCACGAGGACGGCAGATGCGTATTCCGGCCGCAGAAGTTCAAGAGCGTCGTCGAAAGAGTAGCGCTCTTGTTCATATTCCCGGGAAGGAAGCGCGGGGTCAGGCTTTGTCAGGGGGGAATCATTTTCGAATTGGAATTCTCCGGGAATAAAAACCTCGGGTGTGATTGCCGGAGGCGCGGGGGCTTCTGCCGGGAGCGAGCCGTCTTTAACCTGCAGCAGGGTCTGCGGAGCGCCGGGAGCTGCCGCGTCGGGGTCCGCGCTGAAGCCCGCAGGCTGGTTTAAAATCAGCGAAAACAAAAGGATTGCCGCAATCAGCCTGTTTTTTTGAGTGTTGTTTTCCATAAGGGGTCCCCGCGTGAGTATGCTGTTCAGGAGATTATCGAATATTGAAAATAGTAAGCCCCGTGACAGAAAACAGTCAACCTCTTTATGGGTTTTGCTGTTTACGGAAAACCGAACCGGCGGCCTTTATTTTTAATATTCTGCATTTTTCCGGGGGATGTGATCTGCGTCATATTCCAGGGGTAACGATTTACATATAATTCGGCTATGGTCCTAATAGAAAATAAAAATTATAAGTTAGTCGTTCCCGGATCATGCCCCATCAATGGTCAGCCGCTCCGGCGAGGCCCCGGTTCTCCCGCTTGCGGTTCTCGAAGGCGTCGCTTTGCACTTCGATGATAGTTCCGTCATTAATCGTGTAAATCCCGGCTTGAACGCGATCCGGTGATTTATATGACGGGCGCGTATAGAAATTAAGGGTAAGGAGGCACCACCATGACGGTTGAGGAAATCCAGAAATCGGTGGATGAAGCAGTCAAGGGATGGGAAAACCGTGAGGGAAACCTCATCATGGTGCTGCACCAAATCCAGAACAAATTCAGCTACGTGCCCCGAGAAATCTCGTTTGAAGTAGCGAAGCGCCTTCACATCCCTCTGGCCCGCATATATGAGGTCATTACTTTCTATCATTACTTCAAGCTGGAGCCGTCCGGAAAAAATATCATCTCCGTCTGTATGGGCACGGCATGTTATTTAAAGGGCGCTCCGGATTTGATTGCGAAACTCAAAGATCAGCTCGGAATTAAACCCGGGGAGACGACTCCCGACAAGGAGTTTCATGTCCAGGTAGTTCGCTGCCTCGGCTGCTGCGGCCTGGCGCCGGTCCTGACGGTCAATCGAAAAGTTTATGGGCGGGTCGTTCCTGATCAGATTTCTGAAATTATTGCGGAATATTCGCCGGCCCGCGCGGCGAGCAATTAGGAGGAGACGTCATGTGCGCCATGAAACCGGTGACGCTCGAG
>CAZMMY010000077.1:0-335 GCA_964567495.1 uncultured bacterium | reverse complement strand
AGATCAAGGAAGATATGGAGGCGAAGCCGAAAGCCGCATGGGTCAGCGTCGGGCTCTCGACCTGCGGGATCGCCGCCGGCGCTCAGGACACGTTTTTTGCCATTCGCGACGAAGCGAAGGACCGCAAAATCGCTCTCGAGGTGCGCCGGTGCGGCTGCGCCGGGACCTGCGTCCAGGAGCCTATCGTGACGGTTGCCGCAGAAGGAATGCCGGTCGTGACGTACGGCAAGTTGACCAAAGATAAAGTCAAGCGGCTCTTTGACGAGCATTTGGCCGGCAAGAAAATCCTTTCCGATTTAGCCTTCGAGGCGCCTGTCCAAAAGCAGCTGAAAATC
>CAZMMY010000076.1:0-7519 GCA_964567495.1 uncultured bacterium | reverse complement strand
GCATCTTTTTCATAAGGCGCGAATTATATCAGAGGCCGGAACTTTTGAAAATATGAGTTTTTTGCCTGCGGCAATCCGCTGCGCGGGGCTTTTCTGTCTTTCGCAGACAGGCGATCACTCTTTAAACAATCTCTCACTCGATAATCCGTAACGCCTGCGGCGGGCCTTTTCGTCCCGGCCCGGCGCGTCCTTGCTCCCGGCTTCGGGAAAGACCAGGGCCTGTTTGCCGGGCCCCCTCGCCATTGCCCGCTGCGCGGGCCGGCGTCTCCCGTCAGCACAGGGCCCGGTTTTCCCCGGAAGCCTTCGCACATGCCGCTTACGGCCGGGACGGGGTTCAATTTAAATCTGTCTTGTCTGTGAGCGTTAATGGGCGGAGGCTTCGTGGCAAGACTTGGGCGGATGTCCGGGGAGGCGGGGCCTTATTCTCCCGAGGGGCCCCGGATATTCGCCCTTAGTTCTTGCAGAAGCCGGGAGCCAGTACGCGAACGGGACAGGACGAAGGCCGCCCGCCCAGGGCTAACGAATCTTTGAAAGCAAAATGGAAGATTATCCGTAGGAAAGTAAAAAGCGCCGCAGGCTAAATATTGAACTGGAACTGAGGGTCGAGCAGATGGAGTTCGTAGGCCTTGAGTTTGACTTCGTCGCGGACCCAGGCCAGCCGGGTCGTCAGGTACAGGGAATAGACGTCGAGGAATTCATCCATTTTCCGGCCGACCTCCTCGCGGAGTTCGCCTTCATCCTGGATGCGGAGGACGAGATACGGCGTCTTCATCTAGAAAGCCCGCTGAAATTCGCGGCGCAGGCTGAAGCGCGGCTCGACCGCCAGGATTTCGCTTAGCAGCAGGAGGTACTTGCGGCGGATATCGTCATTATGAGTTTCATGCCACTGCGAATACAGTCTCATCAGTTTACGGGCCTTCATTTCAAGGTTAAGCGCATTTTCTCTCATCGTCCCATCCCCCTTCCTCTTCCTCTTTTCCTAAATCGAATTCAAAATTCGGGTCCAGACCTTTCAGGTCGGCCGCGAGGATCCGCAGCTGCCCGAGGAGGTCTTTGTCGCGCGTCTGTTTCCAGCGCGCGAAAACGTCCAGGAACTGGTCCATGCGGCTTTTCTTCCTGTCTTCGTTTTCGTAGCTCTGCAGGTCTTTCATGAAATGGCTGAATGCCTGGTCCTTGAAATTGGTCACAAAATTGAAGTATTCGCGGCGGACGGTTCGCAGAAGACCCTGGTAAGAATCGTAATAACGCGAAAGCTTTTCCAGCACCTCGCCAACGCCGGTCTTCTTTCTATAAATGCGGTTGTGGTAGATCGCTGCCTGGTCGTAGTAAAGCTGCGCAAGCTCTTTGAAATGCTTGCCGGACTTCTTGAAAAATTTGCCTTTGTTTCCGCCCAGGTCTTCGAAAATAGCGGAGTGGATCAGGATATGGTCGGCATTGACCTTGAAGATGAAGTAACGGATGGTGCGGTCTTCTGTCCCCTTAACCCAGCGGACGATGTCGCTGGTGTCGGTCGAAAGGTACGGCTCGGCCATCTCGTGATATTCGGGCAGTGACACCGCGAAAAGGAGATGGGCCAGGTAAACATTGACGTCTTCGTCATACACGAAGTTATTGGAAGGAAAATCCGAGTCCTTGCGGCACTTGATGATCGAGCCCAGCAGATACCGGATGGCGGAATCCCGTTCTTGTGTTGAGATATCGAAGTATAAGCGGTTTTCCTTGGCTTCCTGTCTTTCTTCTTTCATATACAGCCCCGGGTTTGTGTGCTTCAAGAAAGCTAGCACGCAGTCGGGAGCCTGTCAAAAAATAGACCTTTAAATAGCAAAAAATAGCATCAAATAACAGGCGCTATTGACATTAAAGGGCCCGGGAAGATCTGCAAAATGGCCTCAGGAGGCCAGGACAGGCTTGATTTTCTGCAGGAAAGCGCGGGTTTTCAGGGGGCGGGACAGACGTTCCATCAGAAAACGGCCCATAAAGGCTTCAAGTTCATTTTCACCAGCCTTGCTCACCTGGTGCTTCAAGCACGCATCCACATCGTTTTCAATATAGAAACGCAGCGCGGCAAGAGCTTCGGTATTGACCGGCCGTGCGTCCGGATGATGCGGCGTGCAATCATCGCACAGAAGACCGCCCTGCCGGGAAGAGAAATAACCTTTGGTCAATCCTCCCTTATGGCATTCCAGGCAATCTTCCAGATAAGGCATCCAGCCGACCTCATTCAAAAGCTTGATCTCAAAAATACGCGCCATGCGCATGCCGGAAATTGCGGGCAGGTAGGTAAAAGAGAAATCCAGCAATTCGAACACTTTTTCGTGCGGGTCATGCACTTCGCTGACTTCGTCAACCAGCTCGCAGAAATAGCTTGCATACGCCAGGGCCTCGAGCTGACCGCGCAGGCGGGCATAAGAATCCTGCATGAAGGCTTCGGAAATCAGGTGCAGGTCCGAGCGGGTCTTTTCATAGTAAATGATTTCAAGATGGGTGAAGATTTCATACACCGCCGCCTGGTTCAGCCCTTCTCCGCGTACGCCCTTGACAATACCGCGGACCTTGCCGAATTCCCTGGTGAAAAAAGTCACAATCAGTGAAGACGATCGAAACGGCAGGGTCTTGATGACCACCGCCTGCGCTTTCTGGATGGCCACCCTATACCCCCGCCTGTTTCCTTCTCCTCTTGCGGGGAAGGCCTGGGGAAGGGATGACAACCGATAACCGCTCCACACCTGATTTTTTTAAAACCCGCGCCTGTTTCAACAGCATCTTCTTTGATTTGGCTTTTGTGCTGTCGTCGTGGCCCATGAGATGAAGGATGCCGTGGCAGATATAAAACAGCGTTTCGTAGGAAAAGGTATTGCCGAACTCCCCCGAGCGGCGCTTCGCCGTGTCGAGCGAGACCACGATGTCCCCCATGTAGCCGCCGTGACGCGGCGAGCATTTGCCGGCGTGCGCGCCGAAGGTAATGACGTCGGTCGGCGTGTCGTCGTCCATGAATTCCCGGTGAATTTTACGGATTTTGGAATCGGTTGTCAGGAGAAGGCTCAGCTCGGCTTCTTTCCAGCCAAGGGTGCGGAGCATTTTAACCGCGGCGTTCCTGATTCCGGAGAGCAGGACTTTGTGTTTCGGGGCTTCGCTGCGGATCTCGACTTGCACTGACATCAGGACGCCGGAGGCTCCGTTTTTTTCTGCTGTTCTTCTGAGCCGCGCATTTTCAAAAACTTTTCGTTCTCGAAAAGGTCGGGCTGGCCGCACGGGTCTTCAAGGGGCGCGGGATAACTGACACGGGTATGAAAAATAGCCATCAGGTTATGCACGAAGCTTTCCTGGATTTTGTGCAGGTCGCGCAGCGTCAGGTCGCACTCGTCGAGCTGTCCGTCGATGAACTTGTCGTTGATGACTTTTCTGACAAAGTTACGGATGCTCTCAGGCGAAGGGTCCCTGAGAGAACGCGACGCGGCCTCGGTCGAATCGGCCAGCATGGCCACAGCGGTTTCGCGGCTCTGCGGCTTGGGGCCTGGATAGCGGTAATCATTGGGATTGATCTTCTCGTCCGGCTTGGCGCGGTCGAGCGCCTTGCGGTAAAAGTAATAAACCACGCCCGTCCCCTGGTGTTCGGGAATAAAACGCAGGATTGGTTCCTTCAGCTTGTACTGCCTGCCCAGTTCGAGGCCGTCCTTCACATGGTTTAAAATGACCAGATAGCTCATGCTTGGCGTCAGCTTCTCATGCCGCCCTCCCGCCGTATGTCCGTGCTTACTGGCATGGTTTTCAGTAAAAAATTCCGCGCGGGGCACTTTTCCTATATCGTGAAAGTAACAGCCCACGCGCGCAAGCAGCGCATTTGCGGCGATGGCTTCGCAAGCGGCCTCAGCCAGCGTGCTGACCACAAGGCTGTGATGGTAGGTTCCGGGCGCTTCGACGATCATTTTTTTCAGCAGCGGATGGTTCAAATCGGAAAGCTCAAGCAGACTGACGTCGGTCGTGAGATTAAAAATCGCTTCGAGAATGGGAACCAGCAGGAAACAGAGCGGCATGCTGACGAGGAACCCGTTGGCCAGACCCTGAAGGCTGATCTCGAGTGATTCCTGGAAAGGATATTCACGGTAGATGCGGTAAATAAGCAGGATTAAAAAAGAAGAGCCGCCGATCAGCGCACCGACTTTCAAAAACTGGATACGCTTGCGAAGCTTTATGGTGCCGAATGCGCCGACAATGCCGGAGATCAGCGTCATAAGAATAACTTCGGGCGCAAACCCGGCAAGCGGAGCGCTCAGAACAGCCATGAGCGACGCGCTCAGGAACCCGATCCGGGGCCCGGCCAGAAGTGCAAGCAGGAGCGGCGCAAGGGTCACGGGCATCAGGTAAGGTGAAGAGCCGGGCCACAGAAGCACGGCCTTGGAAAGCGCCAGCGTCAGCCCGATCACGCCAAGCAGAAGGACGTTCATGCGCAGAGACTTGAAGAATTTACGCTCGAAAAACATCAGATAAATGAAGGCCAGAAAATAAATCAGCACCACAAGGTCGGCCACGGCAAAAAGCTGGTTGAGGACTTTTTTGGCCGCCATTTTCTTGCGGACCTGCTCGAAACGCTCCTTGCCCTCAACCGAGACCAGCATACCCCGCTGCAGGACAAGCTCATCTTTCTGGATTTTTTTCTCGACGGGGGCAACGGCCTCAGCGGCCTTCGCCTTCCGCGACCGTGTCTCGGCCTCATTGTGTTTAAGGTTGGGCTTTACGATATGCCCCAGGATTTCCGAACCCGGACCTTTGAATTCCCGGTGAGTCTTGAGGCTGTCGGGCAGGGCATTCATGGCCTTCGCGTCTTCCGGAGTCTGCAGCGTCATGACGAGAACGTTCTTTTCGCCCTTTGGATCGCCGCCCAGGTCGGTGATTTCCGCCATACCGCCGGCGGCAAGGTCCTGTTTCTGCGCAGGGTCCACCACACCGCCCGCAAAAATCCTCGTGAGGACCTCCTCCATATACGCCGCGAACTCTTCGAACCGCGGCGTAGCGGAAAGAAATTTCATGGCGCCTTCGGAGAGAATAAAAGGAAGTTTTTTCTGGTCCTGGCCGCCCTGTGCCGCGGCCGCGCGGTTTTCCTTAACGGCCTGAGCAAAGCGGGACCAGTTTTCGCGAGCTTCATTTTCCGCCGACGGAACGCGCTCAAAAACCATGGGCACTGCCGCAGCTTTTTTTTCGCGCAGGGCCCTGGTCAGGTCTTCGTTAATGTAAGTGACTTCGATCGGGGAAAAAAGCGTGCGCGGCGCGGGCTCGCCGATGACGTACTCGCGGCTTTCCATCACGCTGGGGACCTGAAAAATCAGAATACCGATGCTGAGGCAGGCGAAAAGAAAAAAAACGACCGCGGTCCCGGCCGTGTTGCCGGCGTGCGGCCTCGGGGCCTGCTTTTTTGATTCGAGGATCTTATGAAGAATGCTGCGA
The DNA here is from genome assembly GCA_964567495.1 of uncultured bacterium. Taxonomy (GTDB): domain Bacteria; phylum Omnitrophota; class Omnitrophia; order Omnitrophales; family Aquincolibacteriaceae; genus CAYLPP01. Next base: position 2,077 of record CAZMMY010000076.1, on the reverse strand, counting down.
GTATTTACGCTCATGCCGTTCGTAAGCTTTGATGATCTCCTGGACCAGCTGGTGACGAACAACGTCGTTCTCGTCGAAATGCGCAATATGAATACCCTTGATATTGGCGAGCACCGTCTGGATCTCGACCAGCCCGGACTTCTTGCCTGCAGGCAGGTCGATCTGAGTCACGTCGCCCGTGACTACGGCCTTGGAGCCCTGGCCCAGGCGGGTCATGAACATCTTCATCTGGGTGTGCGTGCAATTCTGGCCTTCGTCCAGGATCACAAACGCGTTGTTCAGAGTACGGCCGCGCATATAAGCCAGCGGAGCGACTTCAATGATGCCGCGCTCGATCAGGCGGGCGGCCTCTTCGAATTCGACCATGTCGTAAAGCGCGTCATAAAGCGGGCGCAGGTAGGGGTTGACCTTCTGCAGCAGGTCGCCCGGCAAAAAGCCCAGGTTCTCGCCCGCTTCAACAGCCGGGCGGGTCAGGACGATGCGGTCGATAACTTTCTTTTTGAGCGCGTCAATCGCGGCGGCCATCGCGAGATACGTTTTGCCGGTACCGGCCGGGCCGATGCCGAGCACGATGTCGTAGTCGCGCATCGCGGACAGGTATTTCTCCTGGTTCTTGCCGCGGCCCATGATGACCTTGCCGCGGTGAAAAAAGCGGACCTCGCCTTCCTCCGCCGAGTGATGACGGGTTTCGCGCGACGGTGCTTCCGTATGCTGAAGGATGTGGCGGCCGGGCTTTTCGCGCAGCTCGTTCAAACGGTTCAGAAAGAAACGGTAGGCCTTCTCGACGCCGCTCTTGTCGCCGATAATGCGCAGGCGGTGGTTGCGGGCGGAAATGCGTACATGGAATTCGCGTTCCGCGAAACGCAGGTTTTCGTCCAGGCTTCCGTAAAGCGCGATGGCTTCTTCGTTCGAATTCAGCTTCAGGATCTTTTCCAAGGATTTCTCCCGTTCAGGATTTCAGGTTGATGTGAAGTTCCTTGAGCTGCCTGGCCGTGACCGTGCCGGGGGCTTCGGTCATGACGCAGATGCCCTTCTGGTTCTTGGGGAACGCAATGACTTCGCGGATGGATTCGCGGCCCAGCATGAGCGTGATCAGGCGGTCGAGGCCGATCGCGAGGCCGCCGTGAGGAGGCGCGCCGAAGCTCAGCGCCTTCAGAAGGAAGCCGAACTTGGACTCCGCTTCCTCGTCGCTGATGCCCAGCGCCTTGAAGACCTTTTCCTGCACTTCACGGCTATGGATACGGATGCTGCCGCCTCCGATTTCGGTGCCATTCAGCACGAGGTCGTAGGCGCGGGCCTTGACCTGGAGCGGCTCGGAGCCGATCAGCTCGACGTCTTCCGCGCGCGGCGACGTGAACGGATGGTGCAGGGCCTGGCAGTGTTTTTCGTCCTCGTTCCATTCAAACAGCGGGAAATCCTTAACCCACAGGATCCTGAAATCGTTAAAAGCAGGCTTCAGGTGTTCCTCGCCCAGCTTGGTGCGAAGCGCGCCGAGCGCAACCGCGGAAGTTCGCAGATCGGAAGCCACCATATAAATGTTGTCCCCCGGCTTGGCATTCAGGATGGAGATCAGCTTGCCCAGCCGCTCCGCGTCAAAAAACTTCCCGATCGGCGATTCAACCGTGTTCTCACCCGTGACTTTCATCCAGGCCAGCCCCTTTGCGCCGAAGTTCTGGACATACGTCGTCAGGTCGTCGAAATGTTTACGTGAGCTTTCCAGCCCCGCCGGAGGCGTAAACGCGATACCGCGGATGGCGCCGCCGCCCGCCAGGCATTCATCAAAAATCTTGAAACCGCATTTTTCAAAAATGTGGCTCAGGTCGCGCAGCTCCATGCCGTAACGCATGTCCGGCTTGTCCGTGCCGAAGCGGCGCATGGCTTCGTCGTAGGTCATTTCGAGGAAAGGCCGCTGAAACTTCACGCCCAGTGCTTTTTCGAACACATCGGCTACCATGCCTTCAACCAGCTTCATGACGTCTTCCTGCTCAACGAAAGACCTCTCGAGGTCGATCTGCGTGAACTCCGGCTGGCGGTCGGCGCGCAGGTCTTCGTCGCGGAAGCAGCGTGCGATCTGGAA
>CAZMMY010000075.1:5883-7627 GCA_964567495.1 uncultured bacterium | reverse complement strand
TCCAGTTTTTGGCCTTTTCGCCTTCCTGAAACCAGCAGGCCCGGCCCGATAAAATTTCAGTGCACGCGATGGCCGCGCCCAGCGTTGTTTTGTGTTTCAGGGCCCGGTCGAAATCCTCGCGGTGAAAACCTTTCTTTAAAATGTCCCACAGCGGCTGCGAATCAAGGAGGGCCCAGGCCGTGGAGCGGTCGGAAGGTTTTTTGCGCCATTCCTTGTAAAGAGAGATCAGCGCGTTTTTGAAAATATTGCCGTGATACGCGGGGACGTGAAAATCCTTCCACAGTTCCTCGAGCCAGAGCCTGCTTTTGTAAGCGTCGTGGGAATGGGTGGCGTAAAACGTCGTGTTGAGCGCGCCGCAGGAAGCGCCTGTGAAAATCTGGAAAGGGCTCTGCTGGTCGCGGGAGAATTTTTCGTGAATAAACTTAAGCGCGCCCACTTGGTAAGCCCCGTGCGCGCCGCCGCCTGTACAGACCAGTCCAAAAACCGGTTTAGGTACCATAAAAGAACCTTTCGCCCACCTCTTAAAAGTTACCACGCCATCGGGTATTCTTCCAATAGCGGCGCCGCCAGCTCCTTCAGGGAACGGGCAGGAAAGTCGAAAACTTGTAAGAACCCCATGCAGGCTAAAAGCATCCAAGTCCTCATTATCACCGAAGACAAGCCCTATCAGCAGGCGCTGATCGCCATGCTGGCCGAGGCCCGTGACGTCTCCTTTGAGCCGGTTTTCTGCCGGAACGCGAGAGAAGCCGCGGATGCTTCCCGCAAAGTCGAAACCGGCGTGCTCCTCTGGGACCTGCCGATTTCAAAGGCCGGAGACCTGGACCAGGTTTCTAAACTTGCAGCGGAAATTCCGGGCACTCCGATTTTTCTGCTGACGTCCCTCAAAAATGAAGACCTCGCGCTCGAGGCCGTCCGGAAAGGCGCACAGGATTACCTGATCAAGACCGACCTCAACACCCGTATGCTTTCGCGCGTTATCCGGTATGCCATGGGCCGCAAAGAAGCGGCGGAGACCGTGCTGGAGACCAGACGTCAGATGGAGCGGCTGCTGGCGGCGATTCCTTCGATTCTGATCGGCCTGGACGCAAAGGACGAGGTCATCCACTGGAGCTCAGGAGCGGAAAAGGTATTCGGCGTTCCTCTCACCCAGGTCGCGGGAAAACACCTGGGCGATTGCCCTATGAAATGGGACGCGAAAAAAATACAGGACGGCGTTGCCGAGTGCCGCAAATCCGGCCATCCCGTGCGGGTGGAAGACGTGACGCTGAAGGCAGACGACAGGGAATCCATACTCGGCTTCACGATTCTGCCGCTCAAAACGGAGGGGCGTGACGACCTGATTCTCTTCGGCGCGGACGTGACCGAAAAAAAACGTCTCGAACGAATGAAAGAAGATTTCGTCAGCACGGTTTCGCATGAACTCCGCACGCCGCTGCTCATGATCCGTGAGGGAGTGGCGCTGGCGGTTGACGGCCTTCTGGGCCCTGTAACGGCCGAGCAGAAACAGTTTCTGACCATTTCTATCGACTCTATCGACCGCCTGGCGCGCATTATCAACGACCTGCTGGACATGTCCAAACTCGAAGCGGGAAAGGCCCTGCTGAACAAGGAGAAAACCGATCTTGTGGCCCTGGTCCGCAAGATTGAAACCGGTTTTGCGGCCGTCCTCAAGGACAGCCCGGTCCGGCTTAAGACGCGTTTTTCTTCGGATAAAATCGAGGCCGAGGTGGACCCTGATAAAATG
>CAZMMY010000075.1:1651-5873 GCA_964567495.1 uncultured bacterium | reverse complement strand
CAGAATGCTGTAAAATTTACAGAGCAGGGCTCGATCGAAGTCGGAGTGGACGACAGCGGAACCGAGATCCTGTGTTCGGTTTCGGACACCGGCCGGGGAATTTCGCGCGAGGACATGCAGCTGGTCTTCAGCAAATTCCAGCAGTTTGGACGCACCCACGGCCCCGGTGAAAAGGGCACGGGCCTCGGGCTTTCGATCTGCAAGGGGCTGGTCGAGCTGCATGGCGGCAGCATCAAGGTGGAAAGCTCGCTCGGCAAAGGAACGACTTTCCGGTTTGCTCTGCCCAAAAAATAACGGAGAACATTGTGGCAAAAAAAATCCTGATTGTGGACGACGAACCTAACATCATTCTGATGGTCGGCACGCGCCTGAAGGCCAATGGTTACGAAGTCATAAGCGCCGAGGACGGGCAGGCGGGACTCGAAAAAGCCCAGAAGGAGTCGCCGGACCTGATCATTCTGGATGTCATGCTGCCCAAGATGGAAGGGTATAAAGTCTGCGGCTTCTTAAAACGTGATTACCGCTACGCCAAAATTCCCGTTCTGATGTTCACGGCCAAGGCGCAGCCCGAAGATATGGACCTGGCAAAGCAGATGGGAGCCGACGCCTACCTGGTCAAACCCTTTAAGCCCGAGGAACTTCTGGCCAAAGTTGCCGAACTCCTTCCCAAAGAAGCCTGATCGCCCCTCCTAACTCCTTCTAAACAAAGCGCTTAGAGATGTCATTTTGTGCTCCTGGAGTTTGACAAAAGGAGTTATATGGTGCATCTTTTTAATAGAAGAAGTTTGGTATTGAGTTTCGTTTGTCTATTAGAAACCTCTGAACGAGCTTCTGGAGAAAACCCTCCAGAGAACTCTGTTCAGCGGTTTTGTGAGGTCATAATTCAGAGGTTAAAAAATGATTACTCTGGAAGATCAGAAAGCGTTCGGCAGAAAGGTCCAGGAGTCGGGGCTGGTCACGCGTGAACAGCTGTCCGAAGCCGAATCCCACGCCGAAGAAAAAGGCGTGCCGATCCACCGCTATCTGATCGAGGCCGGCTGGCTTAAAAAAGAAACCGCATACGAAGCCCTTGCCGGATTTTACGGAGTTCCCTACGTCGACGTTTCCAATTTCAAAATTTCCCAGGAGGCGGTGCAGTCCCTGCCCGCTGAACTCGCACACCGCTACAAAGCCGTCCCGCTTTTCAAGCTTGGAGAGTCGCTGAATGTGGCCATGGAAAACCCGGCCGACGTCGCGGCCATCGACCATCTTGCGCAGAAAACGAAATGCCAGATCGACGCCTGCCTTGGCGCGCTGGAAGATATCGACGCCGCGCTGACCCAGCATTACGGCTCCGCGCGCGCTGTATCGACCTTGCTTGAAAGCCTGAGCCGTGAAAGGAGCCGCAGACCCAGGTCGGTTTCTCCGTCGCCTTTGCCCAGGCCCAGGGCGCCTTTTGAAATGCCCAAGGACGGCAAAGCCTCCGTTGTTTCACTTGTGGATCTGATTCTCCGACAGGCGCACGAGGAGGGCGCGAGCGACATCCATGTCGAGCCTGAAGAAAAAATGCTGCGCATCCGCTATCGCGTGGACGGCGTGCTGCACGAAGCCTCGACCGCGCCCAAAGAACTGGAATCCGAAATCATTTCACGCATCAAGATCCTTTCCGAGATGGACATTGCCGAGACGCGTGTGCCCCAGGACGGCCGCATGAAGCTGAACGCGGGCGACCAGAACATCGATATCCGCGTTTCATCCGTGCCCACGGTCTACGGCGAAAATATCGTCATGCGCCTTTTGAAAGACTCCAAGCACGTGCCGGATTTCGCGCAGCTCGGCATGAGCAGGGAAATGCAGAAGCAGTTCGAGGCGCTGATTCAGAAATCCTACGGCATGATCCTTGAGACCGGCCCTACGGGATCGGGCAAAACGACCTCTCTTTATGCCGCCCTGAACCGCATCAACTCGGTGGAAAGGAATATCATCACGATTGAAGACCCGGTTGAATACAAGCTGCCCATGATCCGGCAGATCCCTGTGAACAACAAGGCCGGGCTGAACTTCGCCGCAGCTTTGCGCTCCATTCTCCGCCAGGATCCTGACGTTATTATGGTCGGGGAAATCCGCGACCGCGAAACCGCCGAGATTGCGATCCAGGCCGCAATGACGGGCCATCTCGTCTTCAGCACGCTCCACACCAACAACGCGGCCACTGTTGTGACGCGCCTGGCCGATATGAAGATTGAACCTTTTCTGATCGCCGCTTCCGTCGTCGGCGCAATTTCCCAGCGCCTTGTCCGCAAGCTTTGCGACAAATGCCGCGAACCCGAAACCCCGGGCGCCGCCAGCCTCAGGGCGCTTCAGGTTCCGGAAGGCGAAATTCTAAAGGCGTTTAAAGGCAAAGGCTGCCACCATTGCCGCCAGACCGGCTACAAGGGGCGTATCGGGATTTTCGAGATCCTGCGCATGGACGAATCGGTCTGCAAGAAAATCATCGGAGGCGGGAGCGTGGCCGACATCGAGGCCGAAGCGCGCAAAAACGGTTTCAAAAGCATGCGTGAAGATGGTATCGACAAGATCAGGGAGGGGCTGACGAGCCTTGAAGAAGTCATCAAGGCCGTGAGCCTGGCGTAACCATGGACTTTCAGTACAAAGTCAGAACGGCAGAAGGCAAGGTCATGACGGGCGTCCGGGAATCGGATAGCAAGGCGTCCGCCATCCGCGAACTGCGCGAACGCGGTTATCAGCCTATCGTGGTCATGCCCCTGGCTGGTTCATTTCAGGCGGGAAGGGCGGCGGCCGGAACGAAATCCGCCTCACGCGGCAGTTTCAAGCTTTCACTCAATATGGAGCTGACCCGCAGCGTCAAGCAGGAGGACGTACTCGTGCTGACGCGTGACCTGCTGAGCATTGTGCATTCCGGCATTCCGATCATTACCGGCCTCCAGGACACGGCCGCGCAGTTCAAAAACACTTATCTTAAAGGCGTGCTTGAAAAAGTCGTGACCGACGTTTCCGCGGGCGAGCGGCTTTCGAGCGCCTTTGCCAAACATCCCCGCATTTTTTCGGAACTCTACTGCAGCACGCTGCGCGCAGGCGAGACTTCGGGGAAGCTGGAAGAAATCCTGGAGCGCCTGGTCAAAAGCATGGAGCGCGACATCGAAACCAGCAGCACCATCAAGAACGCGGTGCGTTACCCGATAATCGTTTTAGGGTTCCTGGCTGCGGCATTCATCCTGATCACCGTGGTAGTCATTCCCAGGATCGCCGGAGTATTCGCGCAGTTCAAGACGGAACTGCCGCTGCCCACGCGGATATTGATCTGGGTCGGCAATTTTGCGAACAACAACGCGGTTGGAATCCTGGCCGGAGCGGCTGCAGCGGCTGCCGCCCTTTATTTTTACCGCAGGACAAAACAGGGCCGCTACGTGCTCGATTCTATCTGCATCAGGACACCGGTTTTCGGCCCGCTGTTCAAGAAAATTGAAATTGCGAAGTTCACCAGCACGCTCCAGAGCCTTTATGGCAGCGGCATGGTCCTTCCCGAGGCGCTGGACGTATGTGCGCGGGTGGTCAATAACGCTGTTCTCAGCCGTTCGATTGACCGGATCGCGGCGGCTCTGCGGGAAGGCAAGCGTTTTTCTGAAACCATCGCGTCGATTGCGCTGTTTCCGCCGCTGGTCGTCCGCATGATCTCGACGGGCGAAAAAACCGGCGGGCTTGAACCCATGCTAGGAGAAGTGACGCGGCATTACGACAGGGAAGTCGAATATACGACCAAGTCGCTGACCACTTTGATTGAACCGATTTTAACCGTGACGCTGGGCTGCATGGTGCTGGTGCTGGCGCTCGGCGTATTTCTCCCCATGTGGAACGTGCTGAAGCTGTTCCGCCAGGGAGCGGGAATTTAAAAACAAAGAAAGGAGAGAAAACATGAAAAACCAAAAAGGTTTCACGCTGATCGAGCTGGTTATGGTCATCGTGATTCTTGCGATCCTCGGCGCTGTGGCGATTCCGCAGTACGTGGATCTTCAGAATGAAGCAAGGATTGCAAGCGAAATGGGCGTCGCCGGCGGGGTTCGCGCGGGGATCCTGACTTTTTACATTGATCCTGCGCGCGGAAATCGCACGACTTTCCCGGCTGAGCTGGACGCTGCAAACGACGCGGCTTGCGACGCTGCAAACCCGTGTTTCACCAACGTCCTGGTTCAGGGCGGCATTACCGAGCAATGGACCAAATTGT
>CAZMMY010000075.1:290-1641 GCA_964567495.1 uncultured bacterium | reverse complement strand
TTGTCGGATACGACATACAGGAGTTCGGTCAATACGACCAACATATGGACTTACAATCCGGCAAACGGTAATTTCGTCAAAACCACGGTTTAACAACTGATTGAGACCGTAAAAGGAAAGGAGAAATTGGAAAATGAAAAATCAAAAGGGTTTTACACTGATCGAGCTGGTCATGGTCATCGTGATCCTCGCCGTTTTGGGTGCGGTCGCCATTCCCCAGTTCGTAAACCTGCAGAACGAAGCTCGTCTTTCGGCTGAGACCGGAGTGGCAGGCGGCGTCCGTGCCGGCATTTCGACGTTTTTTATCGATCCGGCCCGCGGCAACCGCGTAGCGTTCCCTGCCGCGCTGGACAATATTAACGCAGGAGCCGGACAGGTCGCATGCAGCACTGCCAGCCCGTGCTTTACTAACGTGCTGGTCCAGGGAGGCATCACGGAAAACTGGACGAAGCTGACTGGCACGACGACTTCGGCGACTTCGACTTACCGCAGCCCGGCAAGCACCACGAACGTCTGGACCTATACCGCGGCCACGGGAAACTTCGTCAAAACCGCGGCTTAAAATCGTGGTTTTGTGATACGTCGGCGAAGGGCTGAAGAGGGCTTCAGCCTGTTCGAGCTGCTGGTGGTGATCGTCATCACCGGCGTGCTTTGGCTGGCCCAGCTCGGAACGGCGCGCTATCTCTCGGCGCAGTTCCGGAGCTCCATTGAGAAATCTGTCGCCGCATCCGTGCAGACAGGGCTGGACGGCTATTTTGTGGACCCCCGGCGCGGGAACCTTTCGGGCCATCCGGCCCGGCTTGATTCCGCAGAGCCGGGGTTTTGTTCTGAAAAGAGGCGGTGCTTCGAGAACGTGCTCCCCGGAGGCATCGTCGACCTGTGGGAAAAGACCGGGCCGCTGGAATACAAGGGCCCTGCGGACGGCGGAAGGACCTGGAGGTATGTGCCGGAGACGGGACAGTTTCTTCCGGCGCGCGAAAAATGAAAAAGCACAGCGGCGGTTTTACTTTGATCGAACTGGTCATGGTCATGGTCCTGATCGGGATCCTGGCGCTCGTGGCTTTTCCGCGCTTCGAGAACATTAACCGGACCCGGGCGCAGGCCGCTGCAATGAAACTCCGCTCCGACCTTCGCTACATCCAAATGCTTTCCATGCAGACCCAGCAGCAGACGCGTGTTGTTTTCAACGCCGCGGCCGATAACTACCAGCTCCAGATCCTGAACCTTGCGGGCTGGGCGGCTGTGACCAACCCCGGCACACGAGCCGCTTATAGCGTTCAGCTTAATGCGGGTGAATTCCAGGGCGTGGACATCAGCGGGCCGGTGCCGCCCGAGGTCAGCATGGTCTTCT
>CAZMMY010000075.1:0-280 GCA_964567495.1 uncultured bacterium | reverse complement strand
AACCAGCTCCTCGCCTGTCAACTCGCGAAGTCAATGGCCGAGGAGGCGCTCAAGAAGGGCGTGGACATCAGCGCGGCCGATTTCAACGGCGGTTCGACGGTGATTTTTAACAGATTGGGCGTTCCGGCTGACGCCGCGGGAACTGCGCTGGTGGCCAACGGCGTGGTGACTCTCAACGGAGCGTTCCAGGTCACGGTTTCGCCGTCAGAGGGCGTAGTCGAGATGGTGACGTTATGAAACAGAAGGGTTTTACCCTCATCGAAATTATTTTTGCGATGAT
>CAZMMY010000074.1:2907-7637 GCA_964567495.1 uncultured bacterium | reverse complement strand
ATCGATTTCGCGTTCGTCTCCCCCCTTTCCCGTCCCCGTAATTTTAAGTAGGGGAATAAAAAACAACGACCGGGCCCGTTTCGCAGCCAGCCGTTTCCAGCCCGCTTTGTCGGAAAGCCATGTGTCGGCGCCCACGTATTCCGTCATCAGCAGCTGATTTTTTCCGGTAAAAAGCCTGTCCCTGTATTCCCATAAAAAGGAAGGCATATTGACTTCAACGCTTTTTGTTTCACCCGGCCCGAGATTCAGGAATTTTCTGAAATACTGATACGGCGAATCCTCCGGATATTCTTCGGCATTTTCATTTTCAGCGATGTCCTTGAGAATCTTGCCGTCCGTGATGTGATAGCCGTCGGAAAGCTCCATATCGTCGCGCATATAGCGGCGGAGCGTGGTTTTTCCCGAGGTCGGATTGCCCGTAACCAGAATGATCTTGGGACCATCCTGTTCCGCGAATTCGCGGATGCGCTTGATCTGGTCTTCGTCCCAGCTGCCGTTGAAAGCGTCAGGAGTCCTTGCCCGCATTTCAGAACGGCGCTCCGTAAAGGGTTTGTAAAATGCGTCAACAAGTTCAGCCTCGCGGGCCCGCAGGCCCCAGAAACCGCCTTCGGTCAGGACCCGGTCGACGAAATCGACCGCTTCGTCCCTGCTGACGAGTACGTCGGAAGACCTGAGGACAGCCAGAAGCGCTTCTCCCGCCCCTTCGTAACTCTCGACATAGCGGATAACTTCTTCGGCCGCTTTTTCGAGTCTCGCTTCGGTGCGCGTGAAATCCGGGTCGAAAGCGCGCTGAACGGCGAGGGTCGCAGCTTCAAGGCCGGCAATGAAGGACGGGCTGTCTACCCATTCGCTCACTCGGGCGGTCTGCGTTCCCGGCGGGTCGAAGAGAATAGGCTCGATATAGCGTAAATCGGGAAGTTCGGGAGGGCCGTCTAGCGGAGACCCGGCCACATAGGCGCCGACCACGCGCGGCCTGACGACAGGGCGCTGCGAATAAAGAACCTCCCCGGTCCAGAACGCAACGACAGAAAGCACGTAGGCCGCCGCAAAGCTCACAAAAATCTGCCAGGTTGAAACTTCCGGATCGCGGACTTCCGAACGCTTGGGAATTCTGAGGGTAACTTTTCCGCCGGCGATGGAAACGACTTCGATGCTGACACCCTCGACGTAAATCTCAAGACCAGAGCCCGGAAGGTGCCACGAAGTGCGCATCAGGAAGCCCTGCTGGTCGGTACTGGGTTCCGTTCCGGTTTGGGGCGTGGGTTCAAGCCCGATTCTCGCCGCGTCGGCCTCTGCATCCACCCGGGAAACCACCACAGAAGCGCCGTATTCGTACCCGCGCTTACCGCGCAGAACTTCTGCCGGATAGCGGTCTCCGGCTTCCATTTCGATGGTGACGCTGTCCGGAGTATCGCTCACGACGCTCACCTGGCGCATTTCAGAGCGCATGATAGCGCGGACCATTTCGACGACCTGATCTTCGGTGATGTAGTCCGCCAGTCGGGCTTTTTCGGCCGTCCCGGCCGCCTTTATTTCAGCGAGCACGACCGAATAATAACCCCAGTTGACGTAAATTCTCATCTCATCCGCCAGGTCCCTGCGCGTTCTTCCCGCAAATTCCTTGTAATTGCGATCTGTAATAAGGCGGATGTTCTTGCGAATGATTTCACGGACGCGGGCTTCCCAGGCGGGCGTGATGACGAGGCCTTCCGGGCCGTTGGTCATAGCGGCAAACTGCGGGGCCGGAATATCCAGGCTCTTGCTTCCGCGGCCTTCCACAAGCAGCGCGCGGAGGTTGCTGACAAGCGGCCCGTTTCTAAACGTTCCGTCCGCGGGGTCCATATAAAGCAGGTCGGCCAGATAATCACGAATAAGACCAATTGATTTTTCTTCCCTTATGACCGCGGCAATGTCAGCGTAGGAATCGGCCTGGCCGCCGATCTCTTCAACCGCTTCGCGGAGCAGTTCGCTTGAGATGTTAAGAGTCGCGGCGCCGTAATTCTCGTCGTAAAGAGGAAGCCTTTCCGCGACAGCGTCCTTTATTTCCATCAGCGCGCGGATCCCGTTTTCAGTTCGAAGATCGAGTTTCTCGAAAGAAACGGCAAATGCGCGGTCCGCTGCTGCGTCGGGCTTTGCGCCCGCGCGCATTTCAGAGCGGGCGGGCCTTTGAGCAACCAGAAAGTTTGCGGCGGCCGTAGAAACCCGGACTTCGCCTTCCCTGAAATCCGTAAACCCCTCCTTCTCCAGCGCAGCGCGAACGGAAGGAGCAAGCGGCCCGGAAAAAGCCACGACAACGGCTCCGCTGCCTTTAAGCACTCGAAGAAGCTGGTCGGTGCCGCTTTCGGCGGTTTCCGGGTTGACCACAATCCAGTCCGCGCCCGCCTCGGCGTCTTTAAGGAGATCCTTGCGGGAAGAACGAATGAATCCCGCGCGCGGATCGAGAGCAGCCGGGAGGACGATTTCCAGGTTGGCGGCCACGATAGCCTCGAGCGAAAGATCGATCTTTACGCCTTCAGGCAGCGGCTGGCTTTTCGGCGCTTCAGTCGCAGTCCGCGTCCGCGCGATCGGCTTGACGGGTTCGATCTGGTCTCGTTTCGGGCCGATTGGCCTCATCTCGGAGCGGCGGTTTTCCAGCTGGACGATAATATTTTCAATGCCGCGGCGGGCGAAATTAAAGGCCTCTTCTTCTCGGGCCAGCCCGATAGTCGATGTTATGCCGTGTTCAGCGCGGTCCAGATAGCCTAGTGACGGGTTGAGAAAACGTGCCGGCGCCTTCATCGGCGCACCGCTTCCCGACACAGCTCTTTCCAGGAAGTAATACATGCTCCCGATATTTTCAGAAGGCGCGCGCAGGCCGAGTTCCGCCCAGTCTTCATACTTCATGTCATAAACTTCGTCTAAAAAATCGAGAAGCCCTTCCCGGTCTTCGATTTTCTCCAGGCCGGCAGCAATCCTTCCGTAGACAGCAAGGTTTTCAGCGGGCACATCTTTTTCGTCCAGCTTGTCGCCATAATAAATTTTCCGGTTTAAAGCGGAAAACGCGGCCCAGTATAAAAGGTATTTTTCCGGAACATCGCGTATAGACCTGGGGGCCTCAAAAGCTTCGGGCTTTTTAAGATACTCCTCGATCATGCTCTTTAAAGAGACACTAAGAAGCCTCGGGTCGGCATTGACGCGCCGCTCCCCGTGCAGCCAATAGTCTTCCTCTATATCGTCGTCTGCTCCCGCCTGCAGCCTCTCCTCATGAAGTCCGTAATAACGCATGTGGAGCGCAAGGAAATAGGTGTCATAGAATGATATCTCGGCGTCACGGAGCTCGGCCTGAAAAACAGGAGACCGCAAAAGAAAGATGCGGAGGCCGTTCGCGCTGGAAGCGCGGGAAATCCAGAAAGCGGCCGGCCCGTATTTGGGGGTAAATTTTGCGTCCGCCCATTTTTCCCTGATCAGCCCCACAATTTCCCGCCGGACTTCATGGTTCGGAAAGCCTTCTGACGGAAGCCTCAATGCGGCCCTGCCCCTGTAGCCTTCTTCGCCGTCCCGCAGGTAAAGCGAGCGAAGAAAACTAAAAACATCGCCGAGGGTCGTTTCTCTGGTGAAGCTTTTCTCCGCCCAGTCTATCCAGGGCTTCGAAGCGGCCTTGTCCAGAAGCCGGGTCCTTTGCGCCCGCATTTCGGAGCGGCGTTTTAAAAACGAATCGCTGATGGCCCTGACTTGCGGCAATATCGTCCGGGCCGTCGGCATAAAGAGGGACACGGGGATCTGCTGCTTTTGAACGATCCGTGACAGAAGAGCTTCATGGCTGATTATTCCGAGATGAAACTCCAGCAGCCCCAGAAACAAATACGCCATCTGACTGCTTTGTCCGGCTTTTATCTGCCCGGCCAGCGCAGAAGCGAAAGCGTGTGTAAGCGGAGAAAGGATTTCGAGTGCGAGCATCCGGGTTTCTTTCTGGTCCGGGTCTTCCTCGTCCAGAATTTGATTAAGCACCGCCTGCGCGTTTGAAAGTTCCACGAGCCGGGCGCCCCTCATCGTTTCAAGCAGCCGGACATGGGAGTAAACGCCTTTTTCAGACGCCCACGGCAGGAAATATTTATTCGTCATCACCGCTTCGAAGTGCTCGCCCGACAGAGCGAGCACTGCCATACGGTATATTTTGGCTGCGTTTTCTGCGAGATACCGGCCGAAAGCCGGAGCCACGGGAATCTGGAAGCTAGCCCCGAAGCGCCTGAGGCCTTCATCACTGAACAGCTTTCTGCCGTCCTGGAAGATCTCCTTCATTTCAGGGTCGGCTACATCGATCACCCATAATCCCCACGCCTCCCGGACGGCGCCGGCCGCGAAACTCTGAACAAAATGGTCATGGCCAAGCTTGCGCGACATCTCCCAGGTATCGTGAAGCGTTTTGACATTGAGACGGATTACGGCGCCCTCCGCTTCTGTCATCCTCTCTTTAAGAACCATCGTCCTCTCAGTACCGGGTGCAAAAGGCAGCTGACTGGTCGAGGGGCTTTTGAGGCGCGCTTCAAAATTGTCGAGAACCGCAGTGGTCTGAGGAAATCCCTTTGAGGCCATCCATTCCGGATATCCTTGCGCCCGAACCCAGGTAAGAGAATCAAGGAGCAGGGCCTTCATGCCGTCAACGGTTTCGGGATAGCGGTCGCTCACCAGGTCGAACGGCTCACTCGCATCGGTGGATCTGACCGGATCGCGAAAGAAAATTTTAGCAAGAG
>CAZMMY010000074.1:0-2873 GCA_964567495.1 uncultured bacterium | reverse complement strand
CGTCAATATCCAGAATCCCTATATGTAAAGAAACGCCGGAATCTGTATAAGCTACGCTGATCCGGCTCTGCCCCAGCGCAGTCGCAGAAAACCCCTGGTACCCCAACTGCGAAGCCGCTGACCGGAGCGCCATGACTAATGCATTGGCGGAATCGTACTCGATCGGCGCAAGCGCGCCAATCTTCAGCGCGCGCATTTCTGAATGCCTTTCGAGCGTAATATGAAATTCCTTTTTGACTTCGGCGGAACGCGCAATCTTGTACGGGGTTTTTTCCTCGATTTCCAGCGCGGCGGCCTCAACCTTTTCTTTCAGCGCTTTTACCGCCTTGACGACGACTTCGGCGGTCGTAATCTTGACTTTGACGCCGTACTTTGCAGCTGCCGTCTCGACCCTCTTTTTAGCAGCCATTCTTTCGAGATAAACAGCCTGGCTGAACAGCACCTTCACCGGCTGAAGAATCCCGAGCCGGGAATCGTTGATGCGAGTGTCCGCCAGCAGGCTGCGCAGTTCTGCGGCAAGTGCGTCGAGCCCTTCCGGCGAAAGATTCTCTTCGCCCAGCGCAAGCGCGCGAACTATGGCTCCCAGCTTCGTTTTTACTTCCTCTCGGTACGCACCTTCAATTTTCCCCAGGATAGCGGCGGCCGCGCTGTGAATATTGGCCGCGACGCTGCGCATTTCGGAGCGGCGCGAAAGTACAGGCCCGAAATCCTCGCCGGGAAGAAAATCCGCTTTACGGGGAACCCAGGATTTTGTTTTAACCGCAGAACCGCGAAGCTCGGAACGGACAGATTTTATTTTCTCCAGATCATCGCTGATGCCCTCGAGAATCCTTAAGCCCTCCGGAGTCATTTTAAATTTTTTCGGGCCTTAAGAGCGGCGGACATGCTCAGGAGCACACTCCTCATGACCTCCGGATCGCTCATCACGTACTGGACATCACTTTCAATTGTAAAAGACAAAAGAGAAGCTTCATTTCTCTGCAAGTCAGGGAAAAACTCCGTACGGGAGGCTTCCCACTCCTCCCCCAGTCTCTCCTCAGAATTCTCCCGAAGCCCATCGATCTGCTGACCTGCATAAAAATCCGCCTCCACGCTTTCAATAAATCTTCCAAGCGCCATAAGCGGGGGGTACTGCCGGTAAAACTCGGGAAGAGCGCCTTGATCGTCCGAAAGAACGGCGCTGGTCCGGCGGGCATATTTTTCCTGCCATGCACGAAAGGCCTTTTCGTAGGCCCGAAGCGCGGCGAGGAATTCATCTTTGCGCTTTTGATAAGCGCCCTCCTCACCGCCGGCAATTTCTTCTTTTATTCTTGTCAGATTTTTCCAGAGCGGCACCAGAGCTTCATAGCTTTTACTTTCTTCTTCGAAAGCGGCTTTTTCTCTGGCGCTCATTCCGTCTCTGGCGGCGTCACGGAGTAAAAAGCTCTTCAGGGTTGATTCCGCTTCAGCCTGCCCCGTCTCGGGACGCGATGGCATCTGGTCGTATTTCGAAGCCCGGATATTGCTGAAATAAAAAAATGTTCCTGATGTCATCAGCAGGACCACAAACGCGACGATGAGCCTTGCCCCGGCTTCTTTGCTGCCCGGATCGCCGCTGAAATGGGCGGCAAGCGCATCCTGCATGGCCTTTCTTTTAGCAATCGCGCGGCGGTGCATCGGTGTCGTCTCGAGCGTCTTCAGCTCTTCGGAATCATAGATGGGGATCCCATAAAGTACCCCGCGGAAATGCTCGGGCGTTTCAATGAGATCAAACGCTGCCTTGTTGGCCACGTCGAAATAGAGACTCATATCGAATTCTGTTTCAAAAGTGCTGTTGGCCAAATACCCGAGGTGGTTGAGCAGCATCTGGTCTGAAGCATGTCCGAGCTCGGAGAGAAGAGCTTTAAAACCCTGCTCTTTTTGCGACGGGTCGCTGTCCAGCTTTTCCTCCTCGATTCTGATGACATAATTAAAAGGCCCGCGGAATTTAATGTCTGTCTTATTTGAAGATCTTTTTGAAACTGAAAACCGGATGAAATCACGGCCAGGCGCCGGCTCTATCCAGTTTCCCGCAAGCTCGTAAGCAAGAATGTCCCGGGCGGTTTCAATCCAGGGGCCGTACTTTTCGCCTTGAAAAAATAAAATCGTGCTCTTCGGCCTTTTCCCGGCGTCTGAATCCGTATGCGTATGGGCCGCCAGAATTTCCCGCGCTTTCCTGAACCTCTCCCGGAAGGCCTCGTCTCTCGCATCAAGCCTTTCCTGCAGCGCCGGGTTCATAGCGCGGACTTCGGATCGCTTCCGGCCGGGCGACACCGCGACGGGGCCCGCATCGCGGCGCACCAGATCTTCCGCCGCCCAATCGGCCGGCGCGGCCTGGGTACCAACCAGAGTCGGGATAGCGGCGGTGGGTTTCAGCAGCTTCAGGATATTTTCCCTGTTCAGAAGGCCCCGGGCTTCCAGGTCTTTCAGGCCCGTGCTGAACTTCTCGACTTTATCGCGCCATACATCTTGCGCTTCTTCCGAAGCTTCATCGAGCAGGGGCGTATAATTCCCGATTTTGGAAATCTTCTCTTCACGGGCCAGGTCGCGGATAACCTGGTCGCGCCAGCGCCTGATAAAAACCCCAGGAGCTTCGCCGCTGTCCGCCATAAGCCTGTCGCGAATGGCGGAAACAAACGCATTGTAGAAATTGACACGGCCGTTCTGCGGCTTCAGATACGTCCCCCAGGAAACCTTGCCCTGCATCTGCTGCAGATAAACAGCTTCATCAGGCACTCCGGCAAGATGGGGCATCGCAACCGCAAATGAAATGCCGCGCGCTTCAAGCTGAGCCGCTATGCCCTCGGTATGAAAACCGCCGGTCACGAGCGCCGCTGTGGAAACACCCTCACCCT
>CAZMMY010000073.1:0-7677 GCA_964567495.1 uncultured bacterium | reverse complement strand
GGTCCTAAAGAAATGCATAAAGCAGTCTGCTCAGGCTGCCAGAAGGAATGCGAAGTTCCTTTCAAGCCGAGCGGCGACCGTCCGGTTTATTGCCGGGAATGCTTTGCCAAGCGCAAAGGCGGCGGAGGCCGGTAAGCTCTTTTTTAACGCAGAGGCGTTACTGTGAACCGGTCAAACGGGCTCACAGCAACGCCTCTTTTTTTTCTCCAAACTTCCCGCTTTAATCGCGTTTCATTTCATCTCTTATATCGTCACCGGTGTCGCGGAGAAAATCCCCCGTTTCATCGGCGGCGTCCCTGATTTCATCGCCAGCATCGCGAAATTCGTCACGAACTTCATTCCGCGAAGTTTTATGCTGAACGCTGTAGGCCAGGGCGACGATGACCACAGCCAGCGCGACGGCGAGCGCCGTCCAGCTCGTTTTCGTCATGACATCCTCACTTCCCTTTGCTGTGACCTTCCCGCTTGTGTTTCTTGAGCACCGTGCGCGCGGCCACTTCTTCGGCGCGTTTACCGTAGCGGCCTGACTTCTTCGCGCTGTCTTTGATGTGCTCGTACATTCTCTGTTCCTTCTTTCCGACTCCCCTCACGTGTTTAGCGCCGGGCATGGTTCATCACACTAAATGTTTTCACGGGAAGGGGTACGGGGTTCTTCGTCATCCTCGTCCTTCTGTGTTTCGAGCTCTTCGTTCGTTTCTTCATCCGCGCCGCCAGGCTGCTGGCGTCCGGCTTTTTCCCAGTCCTTCTGACCGGCCTGCTGCTGCCCGCGGCCTTCCGGCTTGTCGAATTCCTTTCCGGTTTTCTGGCCGGGCTGTTTGTACTCGGAGCCTGTCTGCTGGCCGGGACGCGCTTCCTGGCCGGTCTGCTGACCCGCCGGGCGGACTTCGCGCCCCGTCTGCTGGCGCTGAGGGTTCTGCTCCGGGCCGGTCTTGCGGGCGGGCTGCTGGTATTCACCCTGCCTGGAACCTGTCTGCTGCGCGCTTCCCGGATTTTGCGGGCGCCCTTGATTGCCCTGGCTGCCTTGATTTCCCTGATTTCCCATATTACGGTTCATGACTTCCTCCCTTTTCGGTTATAAAACATTGGGACATCCGCCCCTCATAAAAAGACGGAACTAACGTTGGGTTAGACTTCAATATCCGTGCCAGCCTTCTCCAAGGGAAGCGGATAGAAGTTGTCAGACAAGGCCGGCACAAACGGCTTCTTGTCAGATATTCAGGACAAACAGCTTTTGAGTTTCACGAGCTTTCAAGGGGGAAATTTGGTAAAATCAGACCCATTCCACCAAAAACAAAAAAAGGGAGGATGAAATGAAAACGAATATCGGCATCAGCGACAAGAACCGAAAAGCCGTCGTAGGAATCCTCAACCGCATTCTTTCGGACGAATACGTCCTCTACACCAAGACGCGCAATTATCACTGGAACGTCACGGGTCCGGACTTCAGCGAACTCCACAAATTTTTTGAAGCGCAGTACGAGGAGCTGAACGAGGCCATCGACGAAATCGCCGAACGCGCACGCTCGCTGGGCGGCAATGCGCTGGGCACGCTCAAGGAATTTTCCAGGGAAGCGCGCCTGGAAGAAAAAACGGACGATTATCCTCCCGCCAAAAAGATGCTCGCAAACCTGCTGGAAGACCATGAGGCCGTAATCCGCCAGCTGCGCGAGGACCAGAAAACCGTGAACGAGGAACACGAAGACGCGGGCACCTGCGACTTTCTCACCGGCCTGATGGAACAGCACGAAAAAATGGCCTGGATGCTGCGCTCCTATCTCGACTAGTGCGCACCGTCATCCTGCTGACCATCTCGAATATTTTCATGACTTTCGCGTGGTACGGCCATCTCCGCTTCAAAGACAAGGCTCTGTGGCTGGTCGTACTGGTCAGCTGGGGCATCGCGTTTTTCGAGTACTGCTTTCAGGTGCCGGCCAACCGCATCGGCTCGGCGCAGTTCTCAACCGCCCAGCTCAAGACCCTGCAGGAAGTCATTACGCTGGTCATCTTCTGCGTATTTTCCGTCACCTACCTGAAAGAGCCCATCAAATGGAATTACGTGGTGGGTTTCCTGTTCCTCGTCCTGGCCGCTTTTTTTATCTTCAAAAAGTGGTGACGTTTTAAGCAAGGCAGAAGCGGTAACCGACGCCTGACTCTGTCTTGATCCGCTGGGGCCGGTCCGGGTCGGATTCGATTTTCTGTCTGAGGTGGGTCATGTAAACACGCAGATACTGCGTACGCTCTTCCGAGTTCGGTCCCCAGATTTCCCTCAGAATCTGCCGGTGCGTCAGCACCTTTCCCGCGTGCTGGACCAGCAATTTCAAAAGAGAATATTCGATCCCCGTCAGCTTCACTTCATTTCCGGAAATGCTGACCTGCCGCCGCGCAAAATCCACGGTTAGATTTCCGCTCTTGAAAACCGGCAAGTCCGGCTGCCCGGGAGAATGCTTTAAAAGGACACGCAGGCGCGCGAGCAGTTCTTCCTGGCCGAACGGCTTGGTCACGTAATCATCGGCCCCTCCGTCCAGCGCCGCGACTTTCTGCTTTTCGGCGTCCCGCACTGACAAAATCAGCACCGGCACCCGGCTCCATTCCCGCAGCTTTTTCAGGACTTCCAGGCCGTCCATATCCGGAAGACCGAGATCCAGGATGACGCCATCCGGTTTTTTCTGCACAGCTTCCTGAAGACCGAGGATGCCGCTTTCTGCCTCCGCATACCGAAAGCCCCCGGTTTCCAGCGTAAGTTTCAAGAGCCTGCGCATCTGAAGTTCGTCATCAATCACCAGAATCAATGGCCCCGTCATTTTATGGCTTCCTCGGCATGAAAAAGTTCTGTAGGCAGGCTCAATGTAAAACACGCGCCCCCGGACGGCTGGTTCTGAACTTCGACAGTGCCGCCGTGCACTTCAGCCAGGCGCCGGGCAACCGACAGGCCCATGCCCAGACCTCCAGCGCGGGAATTTTTGCCGCGATAAAATTTTTCAAAAATCCGGCCGAGATCCTCTTCGGGAATTCCCGGCCCCTGATCGGACACTCTGACCAGCAGCGTGCCTTGCTCCGTTTTCGCAGAAATAGTGACGACAGTTCCTTTGGGAGTATAGAGAAAAGCATTTGAAAGAAGATTAGACAGGACCTGTTCGATAATTTTGGCATCGATTTTAACCGGCGCGAGACCGGCTTCAAATTTCAAATCGACCTTATGGTCGACAGCGGAATCCGCGAGCTTGGCAAGCGTAGAGTGGATCACGTCGCGTATATCGTGCCATTCGAGATAAAGCTGGAAGCGTCCCGAATCGAGACGCGTCATATCGAGGATGCCGTCAACGGTCTGGCGGAGCCGTCTGGCGGCGGTGCGGATTTCCGCGGCAAGCTTGCGCGAGGTCTCGGGAGCGTTGCCGTCCCTGCTCAGATGTTCGGCCGATCCTTCGATCACCGAAATCGGCGTCTTGAGCTCGTGCGAAACACTGTCAAGCAGCGCAGCCTGGAGTTTTTCCGACTCTTCCTTGATCTTCGAGTCTTCGGCGATTTTAACCAGCATGTCCTTTTCCAGAATGACTGTCATGAGCGAAGCGAAGGATTCGACCAGGTTTCTCTGATCGAAGCCCCAAGCGGTTTCGGCCCCGGGCCGTACAGCGAGCACGCCCAGCGCTTTGTTCATTGAAACCAGAGGAAGATAGAAAAGCTCCGCTTCCGGAAGCGTGTCGGTAAAATGGCCGGCGGGCTGCCGTTTCTGAAAGGCCCACGTCGCGACACTCTTTTCCTTGCCGGAAAGCGAAATATCTCCGCTCCAGGGCCTTTCGAAATCCGCCCGCCCTTTTTCATCGGTCATGTAAATCGCGGCCTTAACCGTGAGAATTTTTTCCAGCTGGGCCAGGGCGCTCTGAATGCCGGCACGGGCTTCGTGCGTCACGGCGACCGCGCGGGTGAGCTGATACAGAATCTGGACTCTTTCCTCTTGTTTCCGCTCGGCCTTTTCACGTTCCCTGAGCCGTGAAGTAATGTGCCCCATGACGATGGCAATCACGAAATACATGAGGAACATCATGACGTCGTAAGGCTTGTATATCCAGAGAGTATATTTTGGAGGAATAAAAAGATAGTTCCATAGAAACGCGCTCAAAGCTCCGGTCATGAGCACAGGCCAGCGGCTGAAAAACAGCCCGCCCACGACTACCGAAAGCAGATAAACCAGGGCGACCGCCGCATACCCGGCTACCTTGTCGATGGAAAAACCGGCCAAGGTAACAACGGCGACCAGGAGCAGCGCGAACCCGTATTCCCGGCCAGTTCCGAAGCCTGCCGTCAGTGGGCGGGTTTTGGCGCGTTCCGCACCGAGGCCTTTGACGCGGATAAGATGGATATCAATGTCGCCGCTATCTTTGAGCAGGCGATGCAGAAGGGTGGCGCTTCCAAAGCGGCGCCAGAAAGGCAGACGCGGCGGTTTGCCGACGCAGATCTGGCTGACGTTGTTCTGCCGCGCGATCTCGAGCAGAGTTTGCGCCACGTCTGTTCCGGATTTAACGATGACTTCCGCGCCGAGCTGCCTGGCGAGGTTCATATTTTTCATCAGCCGTTTATTTTCTTCCGCATTCAGGCCGCGCGAAGTCTCGACGTAAGCGGCAATCCACGGCGCGTCAAGCGCGGCGGCCGCACGGCGCGTCCACCGGATCAGGCTCTCTGAAAAAGGCGTCGGCCCGACGGCTACCATCAGGCATTCTCCCGCCTTCCACGGACCCGAAATTTTCTGCTCGGCCATGATTTCGCGCAGGTCGTGGTTCACGCTTTCCGCGGTAAGACGAAGGGCCATCTCACGCAGCGCGGTCAGGTTTTCTTCTCGAAAAAAATTCTCAGCCGCTGTCGCGGCCCGCTCGCCCATGTAAACTTTGCCTTCCTTTAGGCGCTCGCGGAGCTGCTCTGGCGAGAGATCGATCAGGACGACCTCTTCGGCTTCATCGATGATGGAATCAGGAACGGTTTCGTTCACCCTCACGCCCGTGATCTGCGCCACGGCTTCGGCACGGCTTTCGACGTGCTGCACGTTCAGGGTGGTGTAAACGTTAACGCCGGCGGCGAGGATTTCCAGAACGTCCTGATAGCGCTTGGGATGCCGGCCGCCGGGAGCGTTGGTATGGGCGAGTTCATCAACCACGGCAAGCTGCGGCCGGATGGCAAGCACGGTATCCAGGTCCATTTCCTGCAGAACCGTGCCTTTATACGGCCTTTCTACTTTCGAAGCGGCGGCAAGCCCTTCGATCAGCGCTTCGGTCTCCTTGCGCCCGTGCGTTTCTACAACGCCGATCAGGACGTCCACGCCTTCAGCGGAACGCTGCCGCGCAGCCTGAAGCATGGCGTAGGTTTTCCCGACGCCGGGGCACATACCGAGAAAAATCTTGAGTTTCCCCCGTTTCTCCCTGGCCTCTTCCTTCTTGACCGAAGCCAGAAGTTCATCGGGGTTCGGACGGCTGTTCATAACCAAAGTATAACGGATTGGGGGATCCCGGGCAGTGAAATCTTCCTCGTCACTTTCAGCCCGAAATCGTCAAATGCTCGGCTATCGGCCCGAGAGCGAGCGCCGGAAAAAAAGTCAGGGCGCCCACAAGAATGACAACGCCCACAATAAAGAAAATAAACAGCGGTGTATGGGTGGCAAGCGTGCCCGCCCCTGCCGGAACGATTTTCTTCTGTGCGAGCGCGCCGGCCATGGCCAGGACCGGAATCGCAAGCCAGTAACGCGCGAAAAACATGCAGATGCCGAGCATGATGTTGTAGAAAATATTGTTGGCGCCCAGGCCCGCGAATGCGCTGCCATTGTTATTGGCGGCGGAAGAGAAAGCGTAGAGCACCTCGCTGAAACCATGGATCCCGGGGTTGTAAATCGTGGCTCTCCCTCCCGGGGAAACGACGGCAATAGCAGTTCCGGCAAGAACCAGCATGCACGGGATCAGGATGATGAGCGAAGCCATTTTCATTTCATAGGCCTCGATTTTTTTACCCAGGTACTCGGGCGTGCGGCCCACCATCAAGCCTGCGACAAACACGGCGACGATCACGAAAGCCAGCATACCGTAAAGGCCGGAGCCCACACCGCCATAAACCACCTCTCCAAGCTGCATCAGCCACATGGGGATCACTCCCCCAAGCGGCGTATAGGAATCGTGCATGGAATTGACGGAGCCGTTGGAAGCTGCGGTCGTAGCAGCCGCCCAGATGGTCGAACTCGCTATTCCAAAACGGGTTTCTTTGCCTTCCATATTGCCGCCCGACTGAAGCTGTCCGGCGGATTGGTCAACGCCCAGCTGCGCAAACAGCGGATTGCCCGCCTGTTCATAATGCGTGACCGCGTATAAGCACGGAACAAAGATGACCGTCATCGCGATCAAAATTGCCCACCCTTGCCGCACGTCTTTGACCCGGTAACCAAAACTCCAGCACAGAGCCGCGGGGATCAGAAGGATCGAAAGAGCCTGCAGAAAATTAGAAAGCGGCGTAGAGTTTTCAAAAGGATGCGCAGAGTTCACGTTGAAAAAGCCGCCGCCGTTCGTGCCCAGCTGCTTGATCGCGATCTGTGAAGCCGCGGGGCCGACCGCAAGCGCCTGTTCCGTCACGGCGCCGCCGTTTGGGTCCGTGTACGGCTGCAGGAGCTGCACGGTCTGATACGGTTTGAAAGTCTGGACCACGCCCTGCGAAACCAGTACGGTTGCCAGCAGAATAGAAAGCGGCAGAAGGATATAAACCGTGGAGCGCGTCAAATCTACCCAGAAATTACCAAGGCTTTCGGAGCCCTTGCGCACAAAGCCGCGAATCACGGCGAAAAGAACGGCTATGCCAGTTGCGGCTGAAACAAAATTCTGCACGGTCAAGCCGATCATCTGGGTGAAATAACTCATCGTGGTTTCACCGCCATATCCCTGCCAGTTCGTGTTAGTCGCAAAACTGACGGCCGTATTGAAGGAAGAATCCGCAGACACTGCGGGAAGCCCCATGGGGTTCAGCGGCAGCACGTTCTGAAAGCGCTGGACGGCATAAACTACGACAAGGCCGAGAATGTTAAAGGTCATCATAGCCATAGCATAGGTCTTCCAGCTCATCTCCTTCTCGCAGTGCACGCCGCAGAGCTTGTAAAAAAACGACTCGAACCGGCCAAAGAACCGGTTGACCCGCGACTCGCCCTCCATAACACGGGCCATATACGCGCCAAGCGGTTTGGCAAGAAGCAGCAAAACCGCCATATAAATGAAAATCTGAATGTAATGATTCGAGTTCATTTCCGCACCTCATCCAAAGCAAAATTAACTTTCAGGACGTTGACCGCCGGCTCGCCCAGCAGCCCCAGGAAACGGCCCTGCGTGTTTTCTTTAATAATCGCTTTGACCTGATCTTCATGAAGGCCGCGCGCCCGCGCAATCCTCGCGGCTTGGTAATATGCGCCAGCCGGGCTGATATGCGGGTCCAACCCGCTCCCGGAAGCAGTCACAAGATCCACGGGCACAGGCGACTTGTTTTCGGGGTCCGCGTCTTTTAACGCCTGGATACGCGCTTTGACCGCGTCGAGTAAAGCCGAATTCATGGGCCCGTAATTCGAACCGGACGAAGCGCCCCCGTTAAATACCGGCGCAGTCGCTGAAAGCCGGCCCCAAAGATACCCGGGGTCGTTAAAAGGCTGGCCGATCAGTTCCGACC
>CAZMMY010000072.1:5214-7730 GCA_964567495.1 uncultured bacterium | reverse complement strand
ACCGCGCTCAAACGGCCGCCGAGCGCAGTACTAGCCGCATCATAGTTACCGAGTTCCAGATAAGTCAGGGCATCCCAAACGGCCGGGTCGTCGTCATCAATATCGGCTTCCCCCTCAAGGAGGTCTTTGACCTCGGAAATAGCATCCAGGCGCTCACGCTCGGTCATCTCGGGCTTGTCAGAGGCCGCCCGCATTTCCGAACGCACGGAGGGAAGCGACAAGATCAAGACGCGGTTTTTCTGGTCCAGATCGACGTCGAAACCCGCGGCACGGTATGCGGACAGGGTCCCGCGGAGCGTCGTCACATCAACAAGATCGGATAGCGTAGTAATGATTCTTCCCCCGGGCCTCAAAAGAGGCAGAAGCGTTTTAACAATGTAACTGTCGTACCCGTCCAAATGCTGCAGGCCGAGATGGCTGTAAATCAGGTCCAGGCTTTCCGGTTTGACAAAATTCGAAATATCCTGGGCGGGCGCAAGAATAAATTTGACTCCGCGGCGCCGCATGATCCCCGGCCATTGCTGATAATAAATATCGGAAAATCCGGTCAGCTCCAGCTGACCTGCGAGGGACTTTATTCCGGCCATTTCAGACAGCGCCTTGCCCGTACCCGAGCCCCACTCAAGAACCGACAGCCGGCCGCCGCGCTCTTTTGCCATCGCGGAAATCAGCCTGGAAAAACTATTGCCCAGGCCCGCGGCCTTGAGCGCGATATTGAATCGGTCCGTGCTGATGAAAGCCAGGCTTGCGTCTTCGGAAGGCCATTGTTTCCCCTGAGCCACAACAAGCTTGCCGTCCAGGACCCGCACCTGGCTGCGGTTCTTTAGCGCAATCAGTTCGGCAGAGGTCAAACCGCTTTGAATAGCGGCCTTCATATCAAGATCTTCCCGCTTGTTATCCTTGCCGCCGCGCATTTCGGAGCGCGCAAAAGTCTGGATCGCGGTCTTGAGCTGGGCGATCGTGTACGGCTTGCGGATGAACAGGATTGCGCCCAGTACATCGAGCTGGTCGCTGCTCAGGGAAACGCTGCTCAGGTCCCCGCTGACCAGAAGAAAAGGAATGTCTTTGGGAGTGGCGCCGTCCTGTCCGCGCAAGCGCTCGGCGAGTTCAGCTCCAAACATGTCGTCCAGACGCTGAGATGACATGACAATATCAAACTGGGAGTTTTTGAGCGCGGCAAGAGCCTCCATGCCGTTTTCAGCCGTAACGACTCCCTCATCGGGAAGTCCGGCCGCCATTTTCACAAACGTGGCCGTGGTCTTCCTTACACCGGGGTCTTTTTCGAGCACGAGGATGCGTTTGATATCTTTTTGAGCGATCAAACCTTTGTCGCGGAGCCTTGCGATCTGATCGGTCACCGAAGCCTCAATCACCCTGGCCGCAGCTGCGCTTCCGCGTCTTTCCACATACGGCACAAGCGGGGCCGGCGTCCGGCGAAATGCCGCATAGTTCGTGGCCGGCGGAAGCTCACCGGGGTCTTTACCCAAAACAGACGCTCCTGCGGCGGTATTTTTACGGAGGAGATAAACGTCGCCCAAAGCGTTTCTCATATCGGGCTCGTCTACGGTCAACTGAGCAATCACAGGCGGGTCGGCGTAAACACGTTCGATAACCCACCCCTCCTCTTCCAGGATTCGCTTAAAAACGCTTTGCGCGGCAGGGTTAAGGCGGCCCTCTGATTCTCTAAGGTCGCCCATGCGCACAAGCATGCGGGCTTCCGGTGCGCTGTTCCCGTAGATGTCGCGCATCCACATGCGGAAATCTTCAGGGTGCAGGCGGATGTTTTCGAGGACCGAGTCCGGCGAAACGTCCGCCAGCCTCGGGAGCGTGTCGTCGAGGTTCGGGATGTTGCCGACGTAAAGCTTGGACGCGCGCGCGTCCTGCGCCGCGCTGAAAAGCTGCGCGAGCGAGCCCGCCTTGACCGCGGTCAGCCGCGCCCGCTGGTCGTCGGTCAGTTTCATTCTCGCCATCGCACGCGTGTTCAGGACTTTCAGGAGCGTCAGGTCGTAAGCGTAAACGCGCGCCGCGCCGCGCTTGATCAGCGCGACCGCGATCGGGCCCGCTCCGGAGCCCATGTCCACCGCTTCTCCGTTCTCGACCAACGGCAGGAGTTCGGGATTGGTTTCGATGACTTCGCGCAGAAAGCGCGTGGTTCCCTCGGAGGCCGCGAACGTGCCGATGAAAGCAGGCCCCGAGGTCGCGTTAATTTCGAGCGCCGTCCTTTTCGCAGTCACTTCCTGGAGGCCCAGGTCGGAAGAAAGAGCGTAATGACTTTTCAGACGCGCCCGCGTTTGCGGCCAGAACTTGTCGTCGCTCGCATCCATCGGAAGCTTGACCTGCATATCGGAGTCCTGCCAGTACACATACCCCTGCCTGCGGTCGAGCACGGGATAATAGGAAATTTCTTTTCCCGCGGCTGCTGCCATCACAATGGCCGCAGGTCTCCCCTTGTGGGTCAAAAGATAGACGTCCGCATCCGGAGGAATCGAGCTGCGGAACACAGTCTGCAGGCTTTC
>CAZMMY010000072.1:0-5204 GCA_964567495.1 uncultured bacterium | reverse complement strand
AATCGTATCCTCAGTGCGGGGGATTTCGACCCTGCCGTAATTTAGGTCGTCTGTGAAAGGGTCGATCACCGCGTTCTGAAAATTAATGCCGAAGGCCGCGAGAAAGAACGAAACCGGCAGGCTTTCCGTGACGCCCGAAAGCGGCTGGCGCATTTCGGAGCGGCTGGCCAGAATCTGGTTCATGCCGGTGATCAGCTGATCGATTTCATCAAGGGTCTGGGCGGATAAGCCTGTGCGGCCCGCACGGTACGCCTCGAGGAAAGGCACTATAAAAAGCGGCTCGACCATTTCAATATCGCGTATGCCCTGCCCCGAGAACAGCATGGTCACTTCAGCCATGGCGCGTTCGTCCGGAAGCGGCCCGTCAGTAACCTGGATCATCCCCAGGTCTTTCTCCGTCAAGCCCTCAGCCCTGAGCTGCGCCGCATAAACAGGGCTGAACGTGATGACTTTCGGCAGGTCGATGCGGCGGACTTCCGTCTGCGCGTCAACCACGTACTGCTCGCCGTGGCTGTCGTCCATGTAAATTCCGGCTTCATGCATGACCGCGAACAGGCGAGCCGCACGCTGCGTCATCAGAAGCGAAGCGGGTGTGTTGGCCTTGCGATCCCGTGGAACGGGCGGAAGCTCGGTAAAATATTTCGAAACGAGCGTGTCCCCCGCGTCGCTGAAATGGAAACGGAAGGTAAATTTCGCGGCCAGCGTGCTGGGCACGATGGCGAAACCGCGGTCTGCGGCCAAGGCCTGCAGACGCTTCAGGAATACGCGCGCGATGCGGTCGCCGGAAACGTTGCCGGTGCTCTGGCCGGCAAGCAGCCACTGCGGAACTTCGACCCTTTCGACGGGTGCAGTGAGCGGAATGCCCGCAGTTGTTTCCGTTTCGAGCATGTAAACCACGGACATAGCCGCGTCAAGATGGATGTCTTTGAAAAGCTGTTTCGCGCTCCGCATTTCGGAGCGGGCAGCCGCCGCCGACGATTCAAGCCCCATCACCAGCCGCTGATCGCCCGCCTGAAACTGGCCTTCGTCAAATGCTTTTTCATTTTTCGCGATTTCAAGAAAAGACCTTTTTTTGAAATCCCCTTCAGGAGGTCCGAAGTTCAAACCCTCCGCAGAACCAATGAAGGATTCGATGTCCGCCCCGATGAATAATGCCGTGTCGCCGTCAGGCTCTAAACCTTTCACTCCGGTTTCGTACAGGGGATCCTCCTTCAAGCGGATCTCGTCCTGCTTTAAAAATTCGCTCTTGAACCGGGCGTCGAGCTCAAGAAAGTCTTTAGTCGTCAGCACAGGCCTTTCTTTTTCACGCACGTAGCGCATAAGCCCTCTCATAAAATAATTGGCGTTCGCAACCACATCTCTCTGTGCTGAAGTCAGAAAAGACGGCATCTGCGCAGGTCCGAAGACCATACCTTTTTCTTTCGCTTCCGCTTTGATTTTTTCAAGGAGGTCATTCAATTTAATCCAAAGGTCCGCTTTCTGGCTGTAACCGAAGCAGCTGTCCAGAATGCTGACGAGGCCGCTGAAACCCTTGTCCGCCTGAGCCTTGCGCTTGTCGGGGTCTTCAATGCGTGCCAGCCCCTCCTGAAACCCCTCTACGAGCGCGGCCGCGATTTCCTGTGTAGTGATCGACTGGTCTTCGCCGGGAGCCCCGTCTCGTAAATCCATAGCGGCGAGCCTTCCATGCATATTGTTGTACAGAAGCAACCGGCTGATTTTCCCTTCAGCCAGTCGGGCCACGGCCTCTTTGAGGTGCCGCAAATAGTCTCTTTTAATTTTTTTGTTCGCTTCGACACGGTTCGTGCCGCTGAAAACGCCTTGCGCATACTCCGTGTCTTCGAACGCCGGTTTCATTTTGAACAGCTTCATCAATTCGTCAAAATTTTTACGGCCTTCCTGAAAAAGCGGGTCAGAGCCGAAACCCGCAAGAAACCGAACGTCTTCCCCTAGCCAGACTTTTTCGGTATGCTCGCGATTCACTCGCTGTTCAATCAGGTATTTCAGGATTTTCCTGGATACGGCCATAGTGTCCGCAGCCGAGGCGCTTTTCATCTTCTCGGGATTTCGCAGCATCAGGTACTGCATAAAATGGAGGACAGGGGCGGATAGCGCAGGCCCATGCTTGCGGACGTCCTCATCGCCGGGGAAAGCCCCCTGCATTTTCTGCAGGTACAAAGAGGCATAACGCGCTTCCGTGAGACGTCCTTTTTCAGGGTTTAAAAGCAGGATGGCGGGCGGAATATTCAACGTAATTTTCAAAAGATCATACGGTTGGACCGTCTTGAAGAGCTCCGGGTTTTTGCGAATCAATAGCGCGCCGAGGTAAAACACCATGGGATCTGCAAATTTGTCCCAATAGCCGCTTAAATATTTCACCAAAAACATGCCGTTATCCCCGGTCAGGTTTCTTTCGGAGGTGGCCAGGTACCTGAAAACGATGACGCCGGTATCCGGGTAAGACTCGATGGCCCGCTTCAGCTCTTCCAGCGGAATCTGGATTTTTTGTTTTGCATACAAATTCAACGCCGCTTCAAGAACGCTTTTCAGCCCATACCTCGTCGGATCCAGCGCGAAAGACTTGCGGGCATCGAGCAGGGCAGGCGTAAACTCCTTGATAAAAAAATCTTCAAATATTTTTTTCTGATCTTCCGGCAACCGCAGAACGGCCGCCATTTCTAGAGCCTTATTCACGACGCGGGGCGAATAAGCTTCGGGGTTCAGGAAGCGTTTTATTTCCGAAAACGGAATTTCTCGAGCCGCAAAAATCTGGATTAATTTCGTGAACTGAAAGCCCAGATTTTCGTCCGCTATACCGGCAAGCTCACGCAGCCCTTCTCCTGTTTTGTTTTTTTGATACGCGTCAAACGCCTGAAGAAATTTCGCTTCCGCTTCCTTTAACCCGGCGAGCGCGGCCTTAACCGCCGGGTTTATTTCCACAGGCGCCTCCGCGCCCCCCGCCATCGCTGACACGATGAAGCTCAGACCTCCCGCCAGAAAACCGCGGCGCGTCAGCCAGGCAGCGTCACTGTTCACCGCTCGCATTTCCGAACGGGCCTGACCTTTAAACATCCTCGCGCGTTCGGCCGCGGTCTCGAAAAGATTCTTGCGGAATTCACCCCTCGTTCCCGAAACTTCATCCCAGGCCAGCTCACCCATAAATGTCGTTTGCACTTCCATGAAAATAAGCGGCGGCAGCCCGTCAGCGTCAAGTTTCGATTCGCCCGATTCATTGATCGGGCTTGCAAGCATGAAATCGACCGAATAAATATCATTATCGAATCCCTTACTCGAAATATGTCTCACGTAATCAAGAGCGCGCTCATAAAGCTTTTTTCGAAGCAGCTCTTTACGGGGGGCAAGCCCGGGCTGAGCATCGATGAGCTGGTCAAAAGTCATGCGGGAAAGCATTTCAGCTCCGGCAGGATTACCCGGCCCAAGCTCTGGCGCGTACACTCTCTTTTCAAGAAGCGCCGCGCGAACAGGGCCGGCAATAAACGTTCCATCGGGACGGCGCGTAACTACGACACGAAAATCATTGAGGTTCGCCGTAATTAACAAACCGGACTCCGCGGGATTTTTCAAGGGGAACGGCTGGATAGACTCAAGGATAAGAAGTCGATCATGCGCCGACAGGTTACGCAAATACTGATTAACGATGACCTCAAGGGCAGCCTCGATGTCCCCCTCGCTTTTCAGACTGAAGAAAAAGGAACCCTTCTGCCGTGATAAATTCAAAGGCTGCACGAAAATTTCAAGGGGCTTCCCTTCCGCGGCGAGCCGATCCCTGATTTTAAGCAGTTGAGCAGCGGTCTTTTCCTTTAACGAAGCTTCGCTGTCCAGGCTGATATCAAGGTCTTCGGCATCCGGGCCGGCCGTTTCCGGAACAGTGCCGAGAATATTTTTGGCGGGAATGCCCGCGTCATCGGCGAACGCAATCTGCTCGTCCTTACGCTTTTCAAGTTCACCCATCCGCGGCGCCAAATGACCGGGCACATTGTCCATAATATTCCTCAGTAAAAGTCTTTTATCGAGCGACAATGCCTGGAAACCGTAACCGTAGTGGACTTCGGCTTCCGAACCTTCGGACAGATCGATCTTGCTTCGCTCGCCGGACACGGGGTCGATCGACTCCGCTGAGCGGATAAAAATACGGCCTTCACGCAGGAAGAAATTATCCGCACCGCCGTTCGCGAGCACAACGTTCACTTTTCTGTCCGCATCCAGTTCTGATGCAAACCTTGTCCAGTTCTGCACAAGCCGCGTGCGGTCGGACGTCAAACCGCTATTTTGATAAAAAAATACGATATTCGGCCGCTCAGCGAGGTCAGATGCGTTCAGCGCCCGCATTTCCGAGCGGGACGCGCCGCCTTCGCTTTCGGCCGAAACGAACAAGGTGCTGTCTTCTTCTTTCGGTTTCATGACTTCCAGGAAAGGCAGAACAGGTACTCTTTCGGGAAGGCCGAGGGCGCGGCGGATCCTTTCCGGCGTGACCGGGATAAGGAACATCGGATCGAAAGCGTAGCGGACCTTGCGGGCTTCCTCGCGGAAGGCCTTGAAATGCTTCCCGCGGAAGGGCTGGCCGTTTGGATGCGCCAGGTTCTTCAGCACGGCATTGAACTGCCCGACCAGGATGACTTCCGAAGTTCCGGTGCCCGCCCAGATGCGAGGCATCTTGATCTGCACCCCTCTGGCGCTGGCCTCTTCCGCCAGGGCCTTCTTCAGGAGATTGTAGGACTGGTCGCCGGACAGGCATGCGTCGCGTACGAAAATAATGTGCGACAGGTCGATATCGCCCTTCAGGTCTTTGAGCATCGCCTCCGCGGCTTCCTTATAGCTGACGGCCCGGGGAATTCTTAATTCGTCCGCTTCGCTGGCGCCCGGAAGGCCGTCGACCATCCAGGAATGGCGGGTGCCGCCGTGTACGCCTTCGTAAATCGTCACGTCTTTTCCTTCACGCGCCACGCGGGCGAGCATGTCGAGATACGCCTGCTTTTCGGAAGCGTTCTGGGCGGCGTTTTTTGAGCCGTCGAACCGGCGGGCCACTTTGGCGCCGAAACGCGCTTGAATGGTTTTGATGAAATCGTCGTTTTCTTTATGCAGGTCCTCATGCCCCAGCACATAGACAGGCCTGTCTTTACCGAAAATAATGTCCTCGCTCCGGTCGAGCCCCTGCTGTTCTTCCAAAACAAGGTCCGCGGCTTTTT
>CAZMMY010000071.1:300-7739 GCA_964567495.1 uncultured bacterium | reverse complement strand
GTCCCCGGCCCCGCTTCTTTTAAAGCAGCCCGCACCTCAGCATCCAAGTAGTAGAGATTCTCGTTACCTCCGCCGGGAATCTGGCGCAATGCGGAATCTGCCAGATCCTGAACTTCTTTGTCTTCGTGCAGCACATAAGGCTTAATGCGGTAGGCGAGATCTTCCGGCGTTCCCTCACGCCACGGCTGGCCGCTAACCGGAGAAGAAGCGGCTTGGCTCCAGGCCGTCCAGCCGAGGCTGCCGATCATGCGCAGGCCGAAACGAAGATTTTCCAGACCGCCCTCATCAAGCGCCTGAAGAGCAGCTTGTGTAATCCCCTCGGTCAATTCACCGGCGTTGGCCACAAAAGCAGCTCCAAACATGCTACGGACCGCAACGTAAAGTTCTGCGGCACGCGAGATAACCGCACGGTCATCCATGCCGTCAACCTGCGCCAGGAAAGCCCTGAGCTTCGGGAGGATGCTGTTCCTCCTGCCGGTGAACTCAACTCCCTCGTCGCCCTCAGGATAAGGCATATTCATGATCGCGTTCTCCAGGGCCGCAATCCCGTATATCACATCCTGGCGGCTGCGCATTTCGGAGCGACGCAGAAGCTCAGTCAGGGTTATTTCGCTGTCGCTGCCCAAAGCCTGAAGATTCTTCTTGAGATGCACGACAACGCCCACATCATCGACCCTCACCGCCACCGTCCCGTTAGTGACAATCAGTGTCCCGCCCGCGCGGGTCGTTTCGTAATAATCCAGGATCAGCGGCAGGTTCTTGATTAACTTCTCGAATTGAGCAAAGCGGCTTTCAGCTCCCGCGGCGGCTTCCAGGGTAACCGCCAGATCCCCGCCTCCGGGGACACGGCTCAAAACCTGCCGCCAGGACTGCGGCAGATTCGCCGCAGTATCAAAACCATTGGCGTTTACAAAATCGGTTATGTAGAGATCATCTTCCTGCAGACGCGCCAAATCGACCCGAACACCCTCCGCCCCGGCGCGGAAGGACACGGCGTGCGGCTCAAAAGTAAGAAGAGAGTCGGGTAATTGCTCCTGGCTCTGAACCTGGTCACGGAACATTTTGCCTTTTTGCAGCAGCCAGCGCGTAAAACTCGAAACATGCGCCGCGTCCTGATTGGAAAGCGCCGACGCCCGCATTTCGGAGCGGCTGAGAAACGTCTCCAGGCTCATGGTCTGAAAATTTGTCATGCCCCGGGTCCGGGCATAACGCTGGAGACGCTTTTTCGTATCAATGATCAGTTCCCCCTCGTTCTCGTCGAGCCCGCGGATCAGAACCGCCAGAGATTTCCCCTCGATCAAAAGCGCCCTTCTTTCGGGCATTTGACCGGCCACAACATCCGGCAAGGAAATCAGAATCTGCTCCAGCTCTCTTATCGCGCGGTCGCTTTTGGCGGCATTCTCGTGCACAATAACGCTCTGCCACCGGGGGTCCTCCGCATCTTCGTCAGAAAACGTTCCCACGATAAATTGACGCCATGCGCCCGCCATAACTTTCATCGCCTCAGTAAGCTCGGTCACTTCGGGATAATCGGCCCTGAAGGAATAAGGATCGCCCTCAGAATCAACCGCGCTGTCCAGCGAAACATCGATAATGGGATCTCCCTGTATGGCTGAAAACCGGATCCTGTTAAATTTAGACGTTAAAAGGTCCTGGCGGATATCCGGGTGGTTGGCGATTTCAACTTGAAAAAGTTTATCTTTCGAAAAAATCCACCGGATGAAACCCGCCACATTTTGAGCCTCTTCTCTCGGCAAAGGAGCCCGCATTTCGGAGCGGCTCAAGGCGCCATAATCCACGCCGCGGATCTGCGGGAAAAGCGACTGTTCAAAAAAAGCCTTGCCGAAGATTTCACCGGCGTCGTAGTTCGGATAAAGCTTCCAGAAACCGAGGACATGGCCGATCGTCATGAGCGCCATGCCGTAATTCTGCTCGATGTGAAGGCCCGGCACGCCGCTGATATCGACGTAGCTCACGCCTTCGAGCGAAGGAAGGCCGCGTTCCTGCCGCATGCGGTATTCGAGCCTGAGGACCAGCTCGGCAAAACGCTCCCTTACCGCTTCAGCGAATTCTTTATTAACATACGCACCGCCCTCTTCAGACCAACGGACCAGCACCCCGCCATTTTCTTTGGAGCTCATCGCGCTGCGGATTAATTCACTCAACTCTTCAGCGTCATCTCCGAGAGGCCGCTTCTGCCGGATTTCGGAACGGCGGGCCACGGTGTGACCAGCGGCTTCCAGGATTTCTTTCAGGCCGGCCAAAATGCTCTCGCGGTCCGCGGACGCGTCCACATGTTTTCCGCCGTAAAGCACCGCGGCTTTTTCACCGTCTTCGTTCACGAGCGTGGAGCCGAGCGGCTTGCCAGCGGTTTCAGGAGCGGCGGCCAGGTTGAGATTCAGGACGCGCATCAACGGCCTCGGAAGCTGGCGGCTGGCGCGCACATTGCCCACGACAGCCACCCCTTTGTCTCCGCCGATCGTTTCCGCGGTAAAAACCTGCGGGGCCAGGACGGCGTCCATGGCGGTTTTCAGCGCCTGAGCGACAATCGAAACGTTGTAGCCGTCCGCTATGGTCACACTCTGGTTTCCTGCGAAGAAGCGGATAAACGGTTTTTCTGATTCCACGCCGGCGGCGGTCACGCCGAGAGGCTGAAGCGCTGCGTTCAGTGCCAGCGCGGTCCTTCCGGCCCGGGCGTCCATCTTGACGGTCTGGCCGTTGATCACAATTTCGTCCTCAGCGGTTCCGGCTGCGATTTCTACGTTCCGCATTTCAGAGCGGACTTCCACGACGGGAAGAAACTCGAGGCCGCCCTGAACCCGGAACACAAAATTTCCGGCCATAGCATCGGGGCGCGGAGGCACGCTGATACGAATTGTTTTCACAGTGCCAAAAACTTGGCCATCGCGGTCTTCACGCAGGTTCAGGCGATAACGCCAGACGCCGGTTTCGTCAGGCAGGCGGTAGAGGACATCTTCAGCCTGTCCGTTTGGCCGCAAAAACGAGACTATGGCCGTAATAGCTGGCTTAACGGGCGGCTTCATGCCTGGAAGCGGCTGGGCTTCGCGATCAGCTTCCTCACCGAGCGCAATGTCGATCTCACCGCTCTCGAACTCAAATCCCTTAGGGTCAGACGACTGGATAATAATATCGAATGGCGGCATGCCGGGGCGCAGCGGAATGCTGAACCCCTCGCCCGGGTTTTTCATCATAACAGGCTGCTGGCCAGGCACCAGGACCATGGCCTTGGGCTTAAAAAAGCTCAGCTCTTCTTTTTTGGAATTCATGTCAGCCGTAACGCGGCCTTCCGGAAGCTGAATGGAAACTGAATCCGGGCGCTGGGGGCCGAAACGCGGCGTTTCAGGCTCGCTGCTGACCAGAGCGATTCCGACGGCCAGGCCGATTAACACCGCACCCAGCATGGCGAGTCCGACCGCCTGAACGAAAGACAATCCGCCGATTTTCGTCGCCAGGATGTGCGCAGGCTTTGTTTTCGGGCGGAGTTCGAGTTCTGCGAGCAGGACCGAAACGAGATAAACGCCGGCAAATGCCGCGGGCCTGGCGGGGTCGATATCGAACGTCAGGGTGCGCGGTGTTTCGGCCGCGTTTTCCAGCTTCAGACTAAAGCGCAGCGCGCCGTTTTCGAAACGTACGGAAAACGGACTGTTCTCCGTTTCCCCGATTTTCAGGATTTCGCGGGCGCGAGCCTCGAGCGAGGCCGCGAATTCGTCCATGTTTGTACCTTCAGCGAGCAGGGTCTGTTCCGCCCCTCCGCCCAAAAGACGCAAATAAAGGCGGTGGCCTTTTTCAAAAGTTCCTTCGGCCTGCCAGGGGCGTTCGGCATCGGGCCTGTAAAATTCTGTCATGGCGCTGACAACCAGAGTGCGGCCGTCTTTGTAGTTGAAAGACCACCCGCCTGTCGTATCGCTTCCGCTTCCCGAAAGGACGGTGCGGGACTTCGAGGCAAGAGACGGGTCGAGCGCCGAAACAAGCGCAGCGATCTGCTCCGACACGCCGCGGAAAATCCTGACGCCTTCGGGCATGACGCCCGCGAACTCGACTCGAAAATCTCTCGCGGCGGAAAGACTTCCGAGCGCAGCTTCGATAGAATCCATTTCCCCGGCCGTCAGGCGGCGCGCCAGCGGCTGCGCGGTTCGCATTTCCGAACGCGTAATCCGAGCGGTCCAGTCTTGAATAAAATAAGCGACCCGGTCTTGGAGGATCTTGGCGGAATCGGTGAAATCCGGCGCCGGGGGAAATGCCCCCGTGTGTTCGCTCCGCATCGAAGCTATCACGGCCTCAAGATACGGCATGAAGGTCGCTGTGTTCAGTCGGCCGCGTTCAAGCTCCAGCATCGCAAAGATATTGTAGATAAGCTCGGAGGAACGCGACTGGCGCAGCTGGCTCGATGCAAAACGGGCCATGGTCAGGCCCATCAGGTGGATTTGAAGGATGTTGAGAAAATTCCCTGAAGGTTCGAAATTCAGCCGCGCCTCGCGGCTTCCGCGCTCCAGCTCGGGCCTTCCCTCGGTGGCAGCGTCGACCCGGCGCATGCTGTAAAGTCCCTGCGACTGGGCCCACTCCATAAATTCGCGCTGTTTGAGCGCCTCGAAAACTTCATTCGAAATCGTAAAGGCCATCAGCCCACGGATGTCATTCTCATGGGCGTTGAAATAACGCGTCATCATAGGGTCGGGCCAGTTCATGCTGTCAGACGGAACATACTTCCTGCGCTCCGTTTCGAGAACGCGCTTCAATTCCCGTGTATGCTGCGCGACTTCTTCCGGCCTGGCATCGGCAAGGGCCGCGCCCCAGGCTTCGCGAGCTATGGTCGCGGCAAAAGTTTCGACGAAATAAAGGGTCTCGTCCACAGACTGGAATGCCTGGATCCGCTCAATAATACGGAGCCACTCTTCCACGTTAATTTCATAGGAGATCTTGTCTTCCATATAACGCTTCGAGAGCAAAGAGCCGGAAACGGCCTTGACTGCGTCCATGGCGGTACCGCGCTGCTCAATATGAGTGATATAACGGCGCAAAAGTTCGGGGTGGGGGTAACCTTGGGCGATCAGCCATTCGGCAGTATCGCGGAACGCCGCTTTGATGCCGTCAGCATCCCGGGAATAAACCTTGCCGCGCAGTGCGTGTGCCGGCAGCTGTGCACGCACGGCCGGGTCTGGGGCAAAGGGCTTCAATTGGGGAATGACCGCAGTGGGAATAGAAACCGAAGCCCCGGAGCGCAGCTCCTCAGGTTTGGGAGAACGCGAAGGGTCGGGAATCTTCTGGGCAGCGGCGGCAAGCATGGCTTTAAGGTCGGCGATCGCTGCTGCAGGAGACGAAAAATCGATTTTAATTGCAACGCCGTCGGTACTAACTGAAACGGAAGCGGGTTCGAGACCTCCCCAGCCCATGAAACCCGCTTTCTTTCGCGGGCTGATCTTAAGCGTAAACCTGCCTTCCAGCCTGCCTGCGATCAGAAAATGCGGGTCTTTATTTTTCTGCACTTCTTCGGCCAGATAGTCACCCACGGCCTGGCGCACAGCCTCAAAAGCAGGCGAAGCCTCGGCAATTTCCAGCTTTTCGCGAACGTCAAAGGCCCGCATTTCGGAGCGCGCGTAACGGCTTTCGGTTTCCGCGCGGGTAATCAGGACCGCTTCCAGAAATTCAAGCGCAGCCTGGGGCGTACGCCCGATCCAGAGAGTCTTGGCATGAGCGCCTTTCATATCGGAAGAATTGACCGCCAGCGTGTTGACGCCCTCCAGTTTCTCGTCAAGCGCAATAGCTTCATCGTTACCAAGCTGAACAACCTCGCCTCCGCCGGCAGAAACCAACCGCCTGTAAAATTCGTCGCCAAAATAAAAAACCCATTCCGGGTCGAGATGCTCCGTCACGATAAGATTTTCGAGCGCCGCGTTTTTATTGGCGCCGCTGCTTGTAATATCGGTTGAAGAAGTGCCTCCCGACCGGATAACAAAAGAAGAAACCGCGCTCCCCAGCTCTGCACGCAAATCCGCCTGAAATTCATTGCGCAGGTCATAGGTCACGCCCTCAAACTCAAAAACCTGCATCGGCTTGACGGTCACGCTCGCGGGAATCCAGAGGTCTTCGGTTGCGCCGGTAAAATCTCCGCGCATTTCAATCCAGGGAAAGTTGACCGGCTCACCGGTTTCTTTTTTATGGTGCAGCTGGGCGGGAGTCAACCATTCAGGCTCCCATTCTCCGCCGTCCTTCCATGGGAACTGAAGATTGAGTTTGGGGTTTTTGGCTTTGACTTCCGAGACAAATTTTTCGAGCTGGGCATCACTCAGACCGAAATTACGCGCGCCCATACGGCGCAGCACGGTCTGCAGGGCCGGCGCTAACTTTGAGCGGTCAATCTGGTGTTCAAGGTTGTAGGCCCGGTCGGAAATAATTTCTCCGTTCGCGCCGACATTAAACCGGGTCGCGCCTCCGTTGACAAAAAACACAAGGTTCTGAAGCGCAGAAAGGTCGTCTTTCATCTGCTTCTTGATAGCGTCAAGAATTCTGGCGCCCTGCTCTTCAAAAGAGTTGCCGGAAATAATGCTGACCTTCACTCCTTCGCGCATCAATCGCATCAGAAGATAGGCCAGTTCCGGATAATCGGTCAGAGCGTCCGCGTTTTTGGGGAGAAGCGTCATGTCCACGTCAAAAGCAAAAGCGCCGCTCCTGACGATGCGCGCGAAATTAAGTTTAATGTCACGGATCAGGGCCTGAACGCTTTCGTTTTTCCTGAAAAGCCCGGCCTGGTTGGTGGGCCTTGATGAAAGATCAAGCGCCTTGGCATCCGGCATCAGGCCCTGCGTGTCTGAAATCCTGAAACCTGCGCGTTTAATACCCGTCAGCGCGATCATGGCCTCCACAACACCGGGAGAACCATAGAAACCAAAAGCATCGCTGGCACCCGCGTTGATAGAGGCTACAGAAACCGCCCCATTAACCGGACGCTCAACATCCCTGAAAAAATCAGTGGACGCGACCTGACGGCCCGTGAGACCGGCAAGAACGAAGTCCACTTCACTTTCGATTCCGGACAAGTCCTCCTTGCCGGTGCGCATACCGCCCAGATAACGGTGGACCCGCGCAAGGGCATCCATGGCATGGTTCACCGCAGAGCTTGCGGGCGTTTCAACCAAAACAATTTTCGCGGCTTTCTTGTTCCCGGCAACCGCTTCCTTCATACCAGGGACAATCAATGTGGCTCCGACATTGGTTTCCAGAAAAGCCGTTGTGTAGAACGTGACATCCGCCTGGGCCAGCGCCTGGGCCGCTTCTGAAGTCACGGCGATAGGTTTTTCTGCTTCCGGGGCAGTGCTGGATATTTTCGCCAGCACAGCCGCGGCTTTTTGGGCGTCCTCAGCCCTGACTTTTCTTGTCGTGGCATAGACTTCCGCGCGGTTGGAGCGCGGAAGCTTGGATGA
>CAZMMY010000071.1:0-290 GCA_964567495.1 uncultured bacterium | reverse complement strand
ATGAAACCGCGCCTTCGGGAAGATTTTCGAGCGCTACGGAATTTTCCGCCAGAGCGGCCTTGAACTTTTCGATAAAAGCTTCGTCCACCGTGGCATTGACCAGCCACAGCCCCAGAAACGGAGAGTCGGTTTCGTGCTGATTAATGCCTGTTTCGGAAAAATAGATCGTGCCGTCTTCGCGCACCGCCACAAGGTGCTGCCGCTCGCGGGTGGGCAGAATGACCCGGTTCCCCTTCTTGACGCCCAAAAGAGCGCCGACTTCATCCACGGCGCTCTGCCACTCGTTTTCA
>CAZMMY010000070.1:0-7791 GCA_964567495.1 uncultured bacterium | reverse complement strand
TCCAGGCATTGGTTTCCATGATTTTCTTGCGGGCCTGTTCCATCTCACCCGTCAGAAGGCTGATTTTTTCCTCGTAGACGCCGCGGGCTTCGCGGTATTCCTCGCGAAGTACCTGGTATTTTTCCTCGGCGTTTGCAAGAAGCACCCGCAGCTCGCGAGATTCTTTTTCTTTTTCAAGCATGGATTTCTGAGATTCCTGCTGGCCGTCGCGGCGGGCCTGCTCCTGCACACGGGCAAGCTCTTCGCGGGAACACCTCAGCTCTTCGCGAAGCTCTTCGGCTTCACGGCGGAGTTTTTCATTCTCTTCACGCAAGCGGTCGGACTTTGAAAAATCTGAAAACTTCAGCGACTCGGAAGGAGCGCCGAACGCGGGTTCTGGCGTGCGGATCGAGCGGAGCTCATGCACGGCTTCTTCGGCGCCAAGGGCTTCATGGCGCTCTTCTTTCTGCGCGGGCTGCCAGTCATGAAGGAAGGAAAGATTGGGCGGATCGGGCCAGACGGTGCGGTAGCATTTGCGTTTCTGCATCACATCGTTGGTCAGCTGGATTTCGGCTCCCGAGCCTTTAAAGAAATCTCGGACCTGTGCGGCCGTGGCCTTGCTGAGATTATCGAGGAGGATGATCGGAGTGTTGGAAACGAGATCCTGCGCTTCTTCAGAGGACAGTGCGAAGATCGAGGCGATTTTCTGTGCCACCCGTTTTTTATCGAGCTCGCTTTTCAGCGGGCTCAAAATAACGCACCAGTTCTGCTCTTCTCCGGCGGCTTTTTTACTTCTTAACAGCATGTCCAAGTGCCTCTCTCTTTCTGAATTTTACAGCGTAATGCGCTGGGAGATTTCCGAAACCACGGGCATCTCCCAGTATTCATTCATCAACACCTTCACGATCCCGAGGAGCGAGAGAATTCCAAAAACGACGAACGCGAAACGGGAAACCAGCTCCCCTACGACAGGAACCATGCTCAGGATTCCCGCGGCCACTTCCATAATAAAGAGGACCAGCGCCTGCTTGCCGTGAAACTGCGCAAACTTGCTTTCTTTTTTAAGGATGAGCGGGACGAAGCACAGGAAGGAAAAATACCCCATGGCGGAAAAAAACTTTGCGTCCTGAATGTCCGGGTCCTGCGCGGGGCTTGCAGGATTATTGGCAGATGATTGCAATTCAAAACCTCAAAACTGAATTAGCCCGCCTTTGGCGGCGCTGAAGCAGTAATTATGATATACGGGCAACGCTCCGTCAAGCAGATCGGCGCCCTTTATTCGTTATTTTTATGAAAGACGTATTCCTCAACCGGCTTGCCGCCGATCAAATGCTGCTGAAGCACCTTTTCCATCTTCTCCGCAGTCAGCCTCTGGTACCAGACTCCCTCCGGATAGACCACCGCAAGCGGCCCGCCCTCGCAAATGCCGAAGCAATGGCACTGGCTGCGCATGATTTTCCCGTCCCCTTCGTTTAACTTGAGCTCCTTGATGCGCTCCTTGAGAGTCTTGTAAGCCTCCATAGAGACGTCCGGGGCGCAGCGCGGCCCGGTGCAGACCAGAATGTGCTTTCCGTACTTGCCAAGCTTGGGCTTGGGAGCGTTCATTTGCGCCTCGCAGGGGTTTCCGAAGCCTGTTCTTTCATCGCCTCAAGCAGGCCAGGGTATTCGGCAAGCGGTTTCGTATAATGGAAATCGACCTGCGGGTGGCTCGCCTTGGCTTTTTCGATGATAGCCGGGATGTCAGTCTTTACGTGCTTGCCCTGGAAGAACATCAGAGGCATGACGGTGATCTCTTCAGCGCCTTTGGAGACACAAAGCTCGATCGCTTCATGAATTAACGGCTTGGCCAGCTCTAGAAATGCGGCCTGAACATGCTTTTCGGGATAAAAAGTGCGGAATTTATCAACCAGCTGTAGAAAGGCCTGGTTGCTTTCGGCTTCCCGGCTTCCGTGGGCGATAATGACCATGGCTTCTTTGGAACGCATGCGGATAGCATAGCAAATGCCCTGTCAAAAGCCAAGGAAGGGATTAGACGGAGGGCTGAAGTGAGCCTATTCCAAGGCTCTGGCAGACACGAGACATGCTCAGGTGCTCAGATAAAAATTGAGCGAGCTTGTTATATTGTGTGTCTTTAATCAGGTCATAGGAAACCGCAGCGCTGGATATCCCCGGCTTTCCCGCATCCCGTGCCAAAGCATCGAGAAATGCGGCACGAAAATCTCCGGAATCAAAAAGCCCATGGAAATAAGTACCCAAAAGCCTCCCGGAGTCCGAAACGGCGCCATTGGACCCAAACGGCGCATAGGCCCGGTGGAAAATCGGCACCCCCATGTGAATTTCATAGGCTTTAAGCATTCCACGCACATCTGCGTTGAAAATGCGCACATTTACAGACTCTTCGACCTGTTTCAAAACTTTCTCGGCCTGGAACTCCGTAGCCATGTCAAAAAAGCCGAAGCCTTCGGTTTCGGAACATACGGCTTCCACTCCGGCGGCATCCCGGATAACACGGCCCATCATCTGGTAACCGCCGCAAATACCGAGGACCCTCCCCCCGCCGGAAACATAATCCATGAGCGGCTTGCGGAAGCCTTTGCGTACCAGTTCGCGATAATCCGAAACCGTGGCCTTGGTGCCGGGAATAATAACAAGGTCGGGGCATCCGAGCCGCGAAGGGTCGGCGACATAGCGCAGGCACACGCCCGGCTCCGCAGCCAGCGGGTCGAAGTCGGTAAAATTGGAAAGCCTTTCGAGAAGCAGGACCGCAATGTCCAGCCCCCTTCCTTTCGTTTGACTTTCAGCGCGGACATCCAGCGCGTCTTCTTCCGGCAGCCGTATCTCGCGGTCGTAAGGCAGAACGCCCCAGACTTTTTTACCGCTCCGGCTTTCAATAAACGCGATGCCTTCCTCAAACAGCGAACGGTCGCCGCGGAATTTATTGATGATAACGCCGTCGATCCGCTCGCGTTCTACGGGTTCAAGCAGGTCCAGGGTTCCAAGCACAGACGCAAACACGCCGCCCCGGTCAATGTCCGCCACAAGTACGCAGCGCGCATCAGCCATGGCGGCGGCACTCATATTGACCAGGTCGTACTGCTTCAAATTAATTTCCACGGGGCTGCCCGCGCCTTCGATCACCAGAAGATCATGGCGGGTTTTCAGGCTTTCATAAGAAGAGCGGATCGCCGTTTCAAGTTTTTCCCGCTGCCCGTAATACTCACGAGCCGCGAAATTGCCGATAGAACGGCCTTGCACGACGGCCTGCGACTTGTTGTCGCCTGAGGGTTTAAGCAGTACGGGATTCATGTGAATTTCAGGCGTCACGCGCGCGCACTCGGCCTGCACGGCCTGCGCCCTGCCGATTTCGCCGCCGTCTTCGGTCACATAAGAATTATTCGACATGTTCTGCGCCTTGAAAGGCGCGACCTTCAGACCGCGATTGGAAAACCAGCGGCAGAACGCCGCGGTCACCAAAGACTTGCCTGCCCCTGAGGAAGTACCCAGCACCATGAGGTTCTTCATATCACCAGCCCACGGGTCAGCTCCCGGGCCTTCTCAATGGTCTTCTGGAATTTCTCGATCGCAGTGATCGTCATGGGGCCGTAGCGCGAAAGCTCATGGCCTCCCGCCAGCTCGATCGGAATCTTGGAAAATACGCGATACTCGCGGAATCTTTTGATGTTGTGCTTCTTGAAAGGATAGGGGTCGCTTGCCAGAAGCAGGAGGCGCGGGTCTTTATCGACCATGTCCTCAATCTCAATCGGGATTTCACGCACGGGGTCTGAATGGAAAACATTATATCCGCCGCACGCTTCAAGCAGGCGTGACGGATAGGTGTCGAAGTTCACGGTGAGAAACGGAGTGTTCCACAAAAGAAGCAGAACAGGTAGCGGCTCGCTTTCTTTTGCTTTCTGTCTGGCGGCGGAAACGGCCTGCATGATGTCCCCCGCCAGCTTCTGCCCCTCCTTGATTTTGTTCACTTCGCGGCCTACCGCGGAAGCGGCTTCCGCGGCGGCTTCGGGCGAAAGCACGCTGAAGGAAACAACCTTAAATTCTTTCTGCAGCTCGCGCAATTCTTCAGGCCGGTTTTCGTGCTGATCGGCGAGAATCAAATCTGGCCTGATTGCCCGGATGGCCGCGAAATCCACCAGCTTCGGCGCACCCACGCGCTGCTGCGTGAGCTCCTGCGGGCAATGGAGCGTAACGCCCGCGAGGTCTTCGCGGCTGACGGAAAGAAGGATATCGGTCAGCGAAGGAGAAAGAGAAACAGCTCGCATGAATTAGACGGCCGAGGAAACGGGCTTATCGCTGCAGACAGGCGGGATCGTGGCTTCCATCGGGATCATAAAAGTACCGACTTCCGTAGCGCCGACGAGGATGCGGCGGCACATGTAAGCGATCCCAAGACCAAGGCCGGTAAACGTTCCCGCCGCGGCGCCGCGGTTCGAAATTTCGTCACCCGTAGTGCACGGGATTTCAGCAGGGCTCGAGAGAATGTTCCACAGCCCGCGGCCGAACTTGCGGCCCACGGAGGACATAGTGTCGCCCGAGGTGCCGTCGCCGGCGAAAGCAGGAACGGAAAGTGAAAAAAGGACGGCGGCAAGAGCAACGGAAAGG
The DNA here is from genome assembly GCA_964567495.1 of uncultured bacterium. GTDB lineage: Bacteria > Omnitrophota > Omnitrophia > Omnitrophales > Aquincolibacteriaceae > CAYLPP01. Next base: position 3,195 of record CAZMMY010000070.1, on the reverse strand, counting down.
GCTTTCTTCATGATTTCTCCTAAATATGCGGGCTGAAAAGCGTGTGGACGCCCAGCGCTTCGTAACGTTTAAAAAAATTCGCGGTCTCGCCTTCGGACCAGGCTTCGATTTCGACGTGCTCCGGGTCGCGAAAATTCAGGGCAAGCCATTCCTGTTTCCCGCCCGCACGGAAAAACTCAAGGACCATGGTGCCGCGCTTGTCTTCGACACGGATCTTCTCGATCCCGCCCTCAAGATACAGGCGCAGGCAGAACTGGGCCTGCGGCACGGGCAAGCGCGCGTTGAACTGCGCGGTTTCTATGCCGTCGCTCGCAGCCAGCGATTTCAGGGCCGCGATGCGCAAAGCGTCAAGCTCGCCCGCCCGCCCGTCCCTGAGCAGCTCGCTGACGCAGAGATAAGGATTATAGTAAACTTCAGTAGTTTTGAGCTGGAGAATTTCCCGGCCCTGATCGTCAGTGCGGCAGGGCGTGTACTGGCAGACGTTTTCGGGCGAAGTCAGAACCGCAACCATTTCGTCGCCCGAAATTTTTCGGATGACGACAGGGTCGCGATAATCGCGCTTGATGATGATCAGGTCGCTTGCCGCGCCGCGCTCGAGGATACCGTGCGCATTGGCCAGTTTTTTCGGGTCCATCAGGACGCGGGTGCTCTGGTTCTGCTTCAGCTTCTGGATTTCTTCGTTCAGTGTATCGATCTTGTTTTCCGGCAGGTTTTCCAAAGGATGCGAGAGAAACAGGCTGCCCAATTCCGGATAAAACCGCGCCATGGGCGTGCGCATATAAAAATTCTCTTCAGCTCGGAGGAGCTCGCGGGAACCCGCGTTCACAAAAAGCCAGTCGTCGGAATGCAGCATGTTCCGCTGTTTGGCCTTGATAAGGCCATACGCGTGCGTCGATTTGCCGCCGCCCGTGGGGCCGACCATGATCACGGTGCGCGAACCGGCTTTTTCCGTGGCGTATTCCACGGCGCTGGAGTGGAGCGAAACCCAGACTTCTTCGGGGTTGACGAGCTTTCCGTCGTCGCCCGGCCTCCCCTGCCGGACCAGGAATTCCTCCAGCGGGCCGAGCACACACTTGGATTTGAACTGTCCGTAATAATTAGTGTTCAGCGAAAGCGCAGAAAAAAGCTCGGGGCAATAAACCACTGCGGGCGCGGCCAGCGCGGTCTGGATTTGCTCTTCGCGCGGCGCATGTTCCATTTTTCCAAAACGCGGGTCGCAGAGCGTGGCGCGGAAACGCTCGTCCCGCAGGCTTTCAAGAACGTTTTTCCTGTAATCTTCAAGCTCAGCGTCATTTTGAAGGCCGAGCATGACACGCAGCTCGGCAGGATCGGAACAATGCGAGATGAAATAACTGCGGATTTGCGGGGCCTGGGGCTCCGCCATTTTCCAGTTGCGAGAGAAGAAATCGTGGATATGCTCGTCGTCGCCCTGCGCTTCAACGATCCACAGGCCTACCCGGGCGAAAGCGCGCCTGGGCGACGGGCCGAGGACCCTTTCCATGGCGGGTAAAATCTCTTCGCGCCAGACCTGGGCCGAAACCACCCGGTCGATTTTCGCTCGCCCCGTTGTGTTCGTATAGGTATTCTGGATCTGCAGCATCAGAACCCCTGCTTTTTTAAATCTACGGCCCGGAGCCTGCCTCCGGATTTGGCCTTCTTTCCATTCCCCCGATGAAGTGCCTGCAAATACCTTGCCACAAGGTCGGCTTCCAGGTTGACCTTGTCTCCCACCCGGTAAGCCGCGAAGCGGGTCTCTTTTAAAGTATGCGGTACGATTCCCAGTTTGAAAAGCCCCCCCCGCACCTCCTGTACAGTCAGGCTGACACCGTCGACACAAATGGAGCCTTTGGGAGCCAGGTAAGGCCGGAGCTCTTCCGGGGCCTCGAACCAGTAAACACGGTTTTTGCCGGCTTTCTCGATCTTGCGGAGGATGCCCTGTCCGTCCACATGCCCGCTGACAAAATGGCCGCCCATGGAGTCCCCATGCCGGAGCGCACGCTCAGTGTGGACGCGGGAACCCGTGGAAAGAGAGCCGAGATTCGTGGCCTTGAGGGTTTCAGCGATGGCATCTGCGTAAAAAGCGTTGGCTTTGCGCGCCGCCACAGTCAGGCAGACGCCGTTTACCGCGACACTCTCACCCAGCTTGGGGGCACGCTTTTCTTTTTTTATGAACCGGAAGCAGAAACGGACCTGCCCTGCCCGCGCCTTCATTTCTGTCACAACAGCCTGGTTGGTGACAATCCCCGTAAACATTATTTCTTCTCCGGAACAAACTCGAAGAGCCAGTCTTCGCCGAGCTGGGTTATTTTTGCCTGCGACAAGCTGATCGGATGATTGGGATCTGAAAAGCCGGGACCTTCGACCGAGGTCTTAGCGCCGCGGCCGCCGAGGATTTTCGGCGCCACGATCCAGCAGGCCTTGTCCACAAGCCCTTCTTTCAAAAATGACCAGGCGGTTTCGCCGCCGCCTTCGACCAGGAGTTTTGCGATCCCGAATTTGCCAAGACTGCGGCAGAGCTCTCGCAGGTCGAGCGAGCCGTTTCTTTCCGGAACCGGCAGGATCGCCGCCGGAATTTTATGTTTAGAAGAAAGAGATTTTGCCTTTCTCTGCGGGATCGCCAGCAGCGTATTCTGCTCGCCTTTAAAAATCCTGGCAGACGGACGGACCGGAAGCTCAGGGTTCAGCGCAATACGCCAGGGCTTGGAGGGATCCATGTTCGGAACTCGGATACGCGGACTAAGAAACGGATTATCAATACGAAGGGTATTTTTACCCACCAGGACAGCATCCTGCTCGGCGCGCAGTTCATGCACAAATTTGCGCGAACCAGGTGAGGAAATCCACCTGGAGCGGCCCGTAGAGGACGCGATTTTACCGTCCAGGGACTGGGCCATTTTCAGCGTTATATAAGGAAGGCCTGTCTTGATCCATTTAAAAAAGGCGGCATTCTGCTCCTGCGCTTCTTTTTCAAGAACTATAATACCTTTTCCTAGTTTTATAGGATCTTTAGATAACTTTAAAGCTAATAATAAACCTGAAATTCCAGCACCAACTATGACGTATTCTGCTTGTTTTTCATCGAAATGATCAAATGAATTCATAAAAATTCCCTAATTTATTCTTTTGCATTTATTTCATTATTTTCGCTTAACAGATCTTCATCACGTTTTTGTTCTCTTGCTTTTAAATCTGCTA
>CAZMMY010000069.1:0-7821 GCA_964567495.1 uncultured bacterium | reverse complement strand
GCCGGCGATCGAGGCCCAGGAAACCTGGCCCTCCCCTTCGCCCGAAAACCGGGGCTTGGCGCCCAGAACGTCAAAGCCGCCCACCACTTCACAAGGAAGGTTCAATTCGCGCGTCAGCACGGCGGCGGCATTTTTCAGCGACTCGTCCACGCCGGTCAGGACCATGCGCGTGACTCTTTCAATCTTGCGGTCCGCGATGCCGGACTCGATCGAGCGTGAGACCTCGCGTATCAGGTCGCTTTCCGCGGCCGCGCCCTGTTCCTTCAGGTGCGAAGCGCCGATCTCGATGCTGCGAGAAAAAACCAGCTTGTTCACATTCATAATAAGGAGATGCGTGTGGGTGGCATCCAGCTCAAGGAGCAGCGTTACGTCCCCCGTATCGACCGGGGTGCGGGCCACGTGGGTCGCGTACCAGGCTCGAAGGCCTTCAAGCGACGGCACGGCCTGGTCTGCCAGCAGCCGCGCCAGTTCGCCGATGCGGAAATAGCGCAGGACCTGGTCGCGGTGCGAAATCGCCAGAAAAACTCGGGAATATCCGGTTTCATCGCTTTCAATCACGTGATAGCCGGTGGTTATTTCCTCCCGGCTGTACGGGGTCTGCTTCACAGCCTGCAGGTCCACGATGTCGTGAATTTCCTGCAGGTCGGTCGCCGGCAGGGAGAGCATGCGGATGGTCAGGTATTGTGAGGGATAGGAAATCAGGATTTTGTCGGGCTTGAAGGAATGGACCTTGAGTGCCTGGAGGAGCTTCAGGCTGACGCCCGGGTCCTGCTGGTCGGCTATTTTCTCGGCGGCGGCCCATTCTGCGGTGAGCACTTTGCGGTCTTCACACGCGCCTGCCATTTTCAGCCACTGGTCGCCGATTTCCATGACCAGGATTTTCTTTTTGAAAAAATTGGGGGCCAGACGGAATTTGCCGCCGGAAAAGAAAGGAACCGCCGGTTTCCCGGCAGGCATTTTTAGCGCCGGAAATTTCAGCTTTGGGAGCTTCGAAAAATCAATTTTTGGAAAAATCTGTTTCGCCATGCGGTTAAAAAAACGCCCCTTCTCTCCAGTAAAGGATGGTTCCGTCCCGTTTGGCCACGCAAGTGACCATCATATCATGACTTTTGCCGGTCTGCCGCAAATGACCAGAGGCCTGAATCCTGAAGACCTGCGACTTTACGTCCAGAGCACCTTCCTCGACCGCGGTCTGGACGGCCGCGAACTCGTCCGCAGAAAAGGGCACGGACGCGCTCAGAGTTTCGGCGATGGCCGAGGCGTCCTGAAATACTTCATCGTCCCGGGTGCCGGTTTCCTTGTCAATCCCCCGCCGGAACTCCGCGATCTTCGAGGCGGTTTCCGCGGCGAAGCCCAGGGCCTGCAGGACCTCGGGCGGCGCGGTATTCAGATTGACCTTGCCCGTCGAATAAACCGTAACGAAGCGCCTGATTTTTTCGAAAAGCGCGGGCGTCACGCCCTTGACCATGGAAAGCTCTTCTACGCTCTGAAGGTCCGCGTTGCGCGGCTGATAAGGCTTGGCAAGGGCGCGGTAATAATCCTTCTCCGCCCCGCTCGCCAGCTCCGCGTCATCTCCGTCACGCCAATCCACGATGGCCTGAGCGATGGAGAGCGCCGCGTCGTCCGCCAGGGCCGGGTCCACGGCCTGAAAAAGGTTTTTCAGGTGCGTTTCACTCGCGCGGTTGAGGTTCAGGCGCGCGCTTTCGTCGCAAGCGCCGTAATAAATTTTTTCCTGGTCTTTGCAGGTCACGGAGAAAACGCCGGGCCCGGCGGTCGCGTCTCTGAACGCTCCGTCGTTGGACGACCAGGCCTCGTTCATGGCGTCGAAAGCGCGGAACTCGTCTGTCTGCAGCTCCAGCAGCGCCCTTTCAACTCCGGCCCTTGCAAGAGTGCGGCCTTCCACGCGGTCTCGCATCCATTTGCCCAGCAGCAGCTCCTGGGCAGCCTGCCGGCTGACGGCCATTGTAAAAACGCCCAGCACGGCCAGCATCCAAAGGACCGAGACGACAATGCTCCCGGATTCCCCGGTCATTTTGTTCTTCATGACAGCGCCTTGGTTTCCATGACCGGCTGGTCCGCGACCGGGATCAAGAAAGTTTTGACGTAATTTTTTTCGACCCGGCTTTTGGGCGCGCGTGTGCGCAGGGTCAGCCGCATGGCCTGGGGCAGCGCGTCCCGCCCGTTCCACTCGTCATACCAGCTGAAACTGCCGGAAATGGAAGACGCTATCCAGTATTCCATCCTGAAATATTCCACTCCTTCGGCCGCCGCAATGCAGGCGGGCTGCTCGTCCTTGTAAAGCTGGCTGAGGTTCTGGGTTTGGCGGCAGAGTTTTTTTTCCGCAGAGTTCCAACGGTAGCCCGCAGCGCCGACCTGAAAGGCAGTGCCTTCTTCCGCCGCAATCTGGACAGCGGCGGGAAGCAGGAAGCCGTCGGACTTCCCGTAGTATTTAAACTCTTTTTTATCACCCGTGAACAGCAGGTCGGACTTTTCCTCGTAGCGCAATGTGTTCTGCACGTCCTCCTGCATCCGTTCCAGCGCAAGCAGCACACGCCGGTCGCCTTTCGAAAAATTGCCCGCCCGCTTCCATATCTGAATGCCCATGGCGAAGACGCTGTAAGCCGAAATGCTGACGATCATGAACAGCATGACGGCCAGCAGGGTTTCGATCAGGGTGAAACCTTTCTGGCCCGTGCGCCGGCGCATCATGACGCGCTCCCCGCAGCCGGGGCTGCGCCCTTTTTTTCACGGTTCATGGCCACGAAAGGAAGTTCGAGCGTGGAAACTTTTCCCGACTCTTTCCAGCTGACCTTCGCCGTGACCTGGTTGATGCGCGTCTGGTCCTTGACCGTGATGTCTTGAAAAGGCGCGATGTTCCGGTTCCATGAAAATGTCCTGCCGGGAAAGCGTTCTTCGCCCTGGTCGCTGCCGAAACGAAGCGTCTTTTCCTCGCGCAGCCGCAGTTCGGCTTCGCGGATCCGCTCTTCCGCGATCAGGGAGGCCGTGATCAGGTTCTGGGAAACGTTCATGGCCTGCTGGGTGCGGCCCATAGCCTGGACAACCGGCACCAGACCAACGGAAAGAATGACGATGGCGATCAGGACTTCGACCAGTGTGAAACCGCGTTCATTGGGCAAGGACATGGATCTCGAAAATCGGCAGAAGCATCGCGATCACAATAAAACCGACCACCAGCCCGATACCGAGGATCATCAGGGGCTCGAGAAGCGAGGTCGCGATCTTCATGACCTGGTTGGTTTCCTGTTCATAGAATAAGGCGGTCTCGCGCACTGAAGTGCCAAGCTGGCCGGACTCCTCGCCCACAGCCACCATGTGAGTGACAAATTTAGAAATATAGACCACTTCTTCAAGGCTGCGGGCAAGCGTCGCCCCGCCTTCGAGGCGCGCTGGCACTTTGTCCATTTCCGCGCGGATGACCGAGTTGGTCACGGTCTTGTTGGCAACGGCAACCGCCTGATAAAGCGGAATGCCGTGCTCGTAAAGCAATTCCATCGAACGCAGGAATTTCGCGGTTTCGGCTTTTTCCACCAGGTTTCCGAGCAAGGGCAGTTTGACCGCCATGCGGTCGATCGCCGCCTTCTGGCCCTGGCTCAGGCCCTGGGTCCGCAGCCACGCGAAAACGGCAAAAACAGCCAGCGCCATCCAGACCCAGTAGGACTGGCAGAATTCGCTTATGGCCACGATCACACGCGTGGGCCCGGGCAGCTCGGTGTCGAGGTCTGCGAAAAGCCCGATCATGCGGGGCATGACAAAAGTGAGAAGCACGAACACGGTCAGCACACCCATAAAAAAGAGAAATGCAGGATAGACGAACGCACTCTGCACCCGCGAACGGATCTCGCTTTCTTTTTCCGCGAAATCGGCGAGGCGCGCCAGGACTTCCGAAAGCGTGCCGCTGACTTCGCCCGCCTGCACCATGCTGACGTAGACCTGCGAGAAAATTTTCGGATACGCGCTCAGGACTTCGGAAAGCGCGGAGCCCTGCCGCAGAGCTTCCTGGATGTCCTTGAGGACCGCCCTGAACTTCACGCTCTTGGCCTGCGTCTGAAGAATTTCGAAAATTCTCAGGAGCGGCACGCTGGCCTTGAGCAGGATGGCGAACTGCCGCGTGAAGATATTGAGTTCTTTGTAAGTGATGCGGATTTTTTTCCGCAAGTCCGCATTGAGAGACGGGATAGGCGCGTCAGGAGCGGCAGCCTTGGAAAAAACCGCGGCGGGAGCTTCGCCGGTGTTCAGGGTGATCTTGACCGGAATAAGGCCCAGGCCCGAGATCTTGCCGAGCGCCGCGTCTTCGTTCTCGGCGTCGATTTCGCCTTCCACGATTTCGCCCGGCCCTTTCTTGGCTTTATAAAAAAAGCTGGGCATGGCAGTTAATTCTCCTCGTCCGCCGCGACCTGCGTGACACGCAGGATCTCATCGATGGTCGTCAGGCCCTTCAGCACCTTGGTCCAGCCTGCCTGGCGCAGGGTCTTCATATTGTTCTGCGTGGCCAGGCGCTTGATTTCATCAGCGGAAGCCTTGGCCATGATTGCTTCCTTGATCGGCCGGGTCAGCAGCAGGAATTCATGGATGCCCGTGCGGCCTTTATAGCCCGAAAAATTGCAATGCTCGCATCCCTCGCCCGCCCACAGTTTGAATTCGCCGTTTACCAGCGATTCGCGGATTTCCTTTTCAAGCTCGGGCTGAATCGGGCGTTTGTCTTCGCGTTTACATTTCTCACAGATCAGGCGGATCAGACGCTGCGCGATAAAACACTCCACGGAAGAAACCACCAGGAACGGATCGATGCCCATGTCGAGAAGACGCGTGACGGCGCTGGCCGCGTCATTGGTGTGCAGGGTCGAAAAAACAAGGTGACCGGTCAGCGCGATGCGGATAGCGAGCTCGGCTGTTTCAAAGTCACGGACTTCCCCGACCATCATGACGTCCGGGTCGTGGCGCAGCATGCTGCGCAGGCCCTGGGCGAAAGTCAGGCCGATCTGCGGCATGACCTGGATCTGGGTCACGCCTTCCATTTCATATTCAATCGGGTCTTCGATCGTAATGATCTTGCTGTCGGTCTTGTTGATGGTCGACAGGCTGGCATAAAGTGTCGTGGATTTGCCCGCGCCCGTCGGCCCGGTCACAAAAATAATTCCGTAAGGCTTCTGGATCAGTTCTTTCAGGATGTTCTGATGGTCGGTGTCCAGGCACAGGTCTTCGAGGCGGATCAGCATCGAGGTGGGCAGGATACGGATAACGACGCTTTCCCCGTGCGGAGTCGGGAGCACGGAAATACGGAGATCCATTTTCTGGCTGCCGACTTTCACAGAAGCGCGGCCGTCCTGCGGCAGGCGGCGCTCGACGATGTTCAGGTTCGACATGATTTTGATGCGGGAAATAATCGCGGGAAGAAAGCGTTTGATCTGGTCCGGCATATCGGCCGGGTACAGCATGCCGTCCACGCGGTAGCGCAGCTGCAGCTTCTGCCGGTAAGGCTCAATGTGGATATCCGTCGCACGCTTCTTGTAAGCTTCGAGCAGGACCTGATTCACCAGTTTGACGATGGAAGCGTCGCCGGCGAGTTTCTCGATGTCCTCGACTTCAACTTCCGCATCGGGCACCGGAACGGTCTTGTCTTCGGCGCGCAGGATGCCTTCCACGGTTTCCGCGCCCAGCCCGTAGTATTTTTTGATCGCCCCGAGAATATCGGACTCGGTCGCAAGCACAGCATCGATTTTGTATTTGGATTTCAGCGCAACGCGGATGTCGTCCAGCGCGCGCACGTCCTGCGGGTCGCAGATGGCCACGGTCAGCGTGCTGTCAGTCGCACGGACGGGCATCATCTTGTAATGCATGGCCAGCTTCGCCGGCACCTTCTCAACCACTTCCCTGGAAATCAGGAATTTCCCGAAACGGATAAACGGCATGTTGAACTGTTCGGCCAGGGCGCGGCACAGGTCTTCTTCGCGGATGAAGCCCTTGCGCACCAGGATTTTACCGAGCGGTTCGCCGCTCTTTTCCTGCTCCGCCTGCGCTTCCTTGACGTGTTCCTCGCGGACCAGCTTGCGTCTTAAAAGCTCGTCCTTGATCTTGTCTCCGGCCATCAGCTTGCCGCTCCCTTCCCGTAATGCTTCTGGATCGTCTGGACGATGTCCGAGCGGGTCGCCAGCACGATCTGGACTTCCGTCAGGTTCATCTGCTTCTGCAGCATACTCATCGGCCACATGTCGAGCGGATTCGAGACCGCGATCAGAAGGACGCTCGAACGCATTTCGATGGGCATGAACTTGTATTCCGAAACCAGGTCGAAGGGCACCATTTTCACGACCTGGGGGTTGATCTGCACGTTTTCGAGAGCGACGAAATGCGTATTGAACTGCTCGGCCAGCGTTTTAAGCAGGTCGCTTTCGTGCACCAGACCCATCTTGACCAGGATTTCGCCCAGGAAATCCCCGGAGCGCGCCTGTTCCTGCAGCGCCGCGCCGAGCTGTTCCTGGTTCAGGATTTTTTTACGGATCAGAATTTCGCCGAGACGTTCAGCCATGTTTTTCTCCTCAGCCCGATGCAAGCAGCTTGTCAAGCGAACCGATCATATAAAATTTCTCTTCGCTAAAGCGGTCGACGCGGCCGTCGATAATGCGTTCGCATCCGTCCAGGTTCTGTTTGATAGTCACGTACTCCCCGCTCATGCCTGAATAAGATTCGGCCACAAAGAAGGGCTGCGTAAGATAAAACTGCAGCTTGCGCGCTCGGTCAAACAGCGTGCGGTCTGCCTTGGAAAGTTCGTCGACGCCGACGACGGCCACGATGCGGCGCAATTCTTCGTACTTGTTGAAAATGCGGATGACTTCCTGTGCAATGTCGAAATGCCGCTGGCCCGTGATGAACGAGTCCAGGTTGCCGGAAGAAGAAAGCAGCGGGTCGATCGCGGGATACAGCCCCAGCTGGATGCGCTCGCGCGAAAGCACCATGACGGAGTCGAGAAAGCTGAAAATCGCGACAACCGAAGGGTCGGTCAAATCGTCTGCCGGAACGTACACGGCTTCGACAGCAGTGATAGAACCGCGGCCGGGCACTGAGCGGATGCGTTCCTGGAACTCGGCGACTTCCATAGCAAGCGTGGGCTGATAGCCGGTTTCGGAAGGCACGCGGCCGAGCAGCGTCGAAATCTCCGCACCCGCCTGCACGAAACGGAACACGTTGTCCACGAAAAACAGCACGTCCTTGTTCTGCTTCTGAATTTCCTCGGCCATCGTGATGCCGGTATTGACCACGCCGTAACGCGCGCCGGGCGGCTCGTTCATCTGCCCGTAAATCAGGATGACTTTGTCGAGAAGGCCGGCATGCTTGATTTCGTGGTACAGCTCGTTTCCTTCGCGAATACGTTCTCCCACGCCCGTGAAAACGGAAGCGCCCTTGTGGCGCGTGGCAATGTTGTGAATCAGCTCAAGGGTCAGCACCGACTTGCCCATGCCTGCGCCGCCGAGCACGCCGGACTTGGAACCTTTGACCATGGGGAAAAGCAGGTCGATGATCTTGATGCCGGTTTCGAGCACCTGGAATTTGCTGCCCGCAGCGTCAGGATTGATATAGAGGTTTTCTTTCTTTTTGCGGATCGGCATGCGCGTCGGGGTTTCGACGGGCGGTTTTTTGTCATAGGGATCGCCCAGCACGTTGAAAATCCTTCCAAAGCATTCGTTGCCGACGGGCACCTGCACGGAAGCGCCCAGCGGCCTGGCCAGGGCATAGCGCTGGAGATTAATGGTCCCATTCAGCGAAATGCAGCGTGCAATATTGCCGGGCACGTGTTCGGCGACT
>CAZMMY010000068.1:0-7830 GCA_964567495.1 uncultured bacterium | reverse complement strand
CCCACACCGTCACCTTGACCGAAGACGGCATCAAGCGCTGCGAAGAATTGCTGAACGTTGAGAACCTCTATGAAAATACTCAGATCGACCTGATCCACCACATCAACCAGGCCTTGCGTGCGCACGTCCTCTTCAAGCTGGACGAGGAATATGTGATTAAGGACGGGAAGGTCATTATCGTCGACGAGTTTACAGGCCGTCTGATGCCGGGGCGCCGTTTCTCCGACGGTCTCCACCAGGCCCTGGAAGCCAAAGAAAACGTCAAGATTGAACGCGAGAACCAGACGCTGGCCACCATTACCCTGCAGAATTATTTCCGCATGTACAAGAAAATCTGCGGCATGACTGGCACGGCGGCGACCGAAGCCGTTGAGTTCGAGAAAATTTACAAGCTGGGCGTGGTCGTGGTCCCGACCAATAAAACCTGCGTGCGCGCCGACTATTCCGACTGCATCTACCGCACTACGCAGGAAAAATACGAGGCTGTGGTCAAGGACATCATCGAAGAGCATAAGAAGGGCAGGCCCGTGCTGGTCGGCACCATCTCGATCGAGAAATCCGAAAAGATTTCCGCCATGCTCAAACGCCATAACCTGCCGCACACCGTGCTGAACGCCAAGTACCATGAAAAGGAAGCCGAGATCATCGCCATGGCGGGCCAGGAAAGCGCGGTCACAATCGCCACTAACATGGCGGGCCGCGGCACGGACATTCTGCTGGGCCAGGGTGTGGCGGCGAAGGGCGGTCTTGCCGTCATCGGCACTGAGCGCCACGAAGCGCGCCGCATCGACAATCAGCTCCGCGGCCGCAGCGGCCGTCAGGGCGACCCGGGCTCTTCCAAGTTCTTTCTTTCCCTCGAAGACGATTTGATGCGTATCTTCGGCTCCGACCGCATTTCGGGCCTCATGCAGAAAATGGGCATGGAGCAGGGGGAGGAAATCCAGCACCCGCTGGTTTCCAGCGCCATCGCGACCGCTCAGAAGCGGGTTGAGACCCGCAACTTCGAGATCCGCAAGCACCTGCTTGAATATGACGACGTCATGAACCGCCAGCGCGAGATCATTTACGCAGAACGCGACCGCCTGCTCGCCGGTGACGGCATGAAAGAGCATATTTTCGAAATGATCGAGGAAGTGGTCGAGGACCTGCTTGGCACTTACATCCATCCGGACATGCGCGAGGAAGACAAGAATCCCGAAGGCCTTGCCCAGGCGCTCAAACAGAAGTTCGGAGCGGACTTTACCGAGACCATGAAAGAGGGCGAAGGTAACCTGGACTGGACGCGCGACGACGTTCTGAAAAGAATCCGCGAGCATTACGACGCACGTGAAAAAGAATTTACGCCCGAACGCATGCGCTACCTCGAGCGTTATATCATGCTGCAGATCCTGGACTCGAAATGGAAAGACCACCTCTACAGCCTGGATAACCTGAAGGAAGGGATCGGCCTGCGCGCCTACGGACAGAAAGACCCGCTTGTCGAGTACAAGCGCGAAGCCTTCAACCTCTTTGAGGCCATGACGCAGGCTATCAAGGATGAGGCCATCGAGCTGATCTTCCGCGTCGAAGTCGTGCGTGAGCAGAAAGTCGCCAGCGCGCTGGACAATCCCGCCAAGACGCAGTTCCTGCATGCGGAATCCGGCGGTATGGCCGCAGCCGCTGAAGAGCCCGCTTCTCCTTCCGGCCTGGTGCACGGCGAAGCCCCCAGGCAGCAGGCGCCCAAGGCCGAGACCGTCCGCCGGGAAGAGCCCAAGGTCGGCCGCAACGATCCCTGCACCTGCGGCAGCGGCAAGAAATACAAAAAGTGCTGCGGCACCATGGCGTAATGGCGGCGTCGCGTAAACCTGTTTTCTTCGAGCGCCCCGTTTTTCTTTCCTGTTTTGCGGGTCTTCTCCTGGCGCTGGCGTTTCCGGGTTTCAAAATGGGGTTCCTCGCCTGGGGCGCGTTTGTCCCTCTTTTTGCAGCGCTAAGAAAAGCCGATTCCGCAGGCACGGCGGCGGCCTGCGGCGCAGCATTCGGCGGCGTCTTCTTCGCGGTTTCTCTCTACTGGATCACTTATGTCACGGGCCCCGGCCTGATTTTCCTGGTCATGCTCGAGACTTCTTTTGTTGCCGGCTTTGCAGCTGCCTATTATTTTCTCCGTAAAAAACTTCCCGCTCTCATTTCGATTTTCGGCGCGGCCTGCGCATGGACGGCCTGGGAATGGCTGCGCGCTGAAATCCCGGCATTCGGTTTCGGCTGGAACATGCTGGCTTATTCACAATCCGATTACTACCCGGTGCGCCTCGCGGCCAATACGGTGGGCGCATACGGCCTTGGCTGTGCGATCGTGCTCGTGAATGTCTGTATTTTCGAGCTTTGGAAACCTTCCGAAAAAAAGAACCGTATTCCGGCCGTAATTCTTCTTGTCCTGACTGTGGTTTCGCTTTTTGCGCATGGCATTTATCATTCGAACCGTAAAGGCGAGGACCGGGGAATTGTGCGCATTTCCGTGCTTCAGGGGAACATTCCCCAGTCTGTGAAGTGGGAAGCCATGGCGCGCGATGAAATCGTCCAGATTTATGAAAAACTTGCGCAGATTTCCGCCTATGACGGCCCTGACCTGATGATTTGGCCCGAGGCCGCGTGGCCCGGCTATTTCAACCGTGACGCGGAAGCCCCGCGCATCCAGGCCATGATCAAGGAGATGGGCGTGCCGTCGCTGATCGGCGCCCCGCACCTGGAGTCTTCCGAAATCGCGTACAATAGCGCCTATCTTGTCGACGCGGACGGCGGCATTGCCCAGCGCTACGACAAGCAGCACCTCGTACCTTTCGGCGAATATGTGCCGCTTGGGCCTGTCCTGGGCTGGCTGAAACCGCTGGCATACACGCTCGGCGTGAGCGATTTCACCGAGGGCCGCGACTGGACGGTTTTCAAATTCATGAACGGCGACGCTTCGTTTTCCACGCTGATTTGTTATGAAGACATTTTTCCGCCGATCGCCAAAGGCTTCGCAGACCGCGGCGCACAATTCCTGGCCGTGATCACCAACGACGCGTGGTTCGGCCCGACTTCCGCGCCCTATCAGCACGAGCAGGCCTCGATCTTCCGCGCCATCGAAAACGGCCTTCCCGTTGTGCGCTCGGCCAATACCGGCGTCTCTTCCTTTATTTCCGCGCAGGGCAGGGTGCTGGCGCGCGCGGCTTCAAAGGAAGGAAAGGAAATTTTTGTTACCGCCAAAAAGACATACGACCTGCCGCTTGTGTCCTATTCCACCCTCTACAGGAAGGGCGGCTGGATATTTCCTTATGCCGCCATTGCGATGCTGGCTATACTGTTAGTGCTTCCCGAAAGGAAAAAACTATGAAGTTTCTGAGGTTTTTCCTGGCCGCCGCGCTGTGCTCGCTTGCCGCCGGATGCATCCGTCTGAGCGGCACTGCGGGAGTCTGGCACAAGGACGCCGAGACCGGGGAAACCAAAAGCAAGTCCGTGACCGCCGATACCGATAAACTTATCCATCCAAACCGCACGCCGGGAGATATCACTTTATGATCCACGGATTTGCAACGCCGCAGGGCACCCAGTCGTTCAAAAATAAATTCGCTTCGCTTGAGCCCGGTCATTTTCGTCTTCAGCAGGGACTGTGGTTTTCTTCGCTCGGCATCGGCTCCTACCTTGGCGATGCGGACGACATGACCGACCGCCTTTATGAAGAAGCCCTGAAGGAAGCGTTTGCCGCCGGTATCAACGTGGTTGACTCTGCGGTCAATTACCGCTGCCAGCGCAGCGAACGCGCCTTCGGCAGAGCCTTGCGCGAGCTGGTCACGGCCGGCAGGATCAAGCGCGAGGAAGTCATCCTGTGCACGAAGGGCGGTTTCATTCCATTTGATAACGATTTCCCCCCGAACCCGGAAGAGTTTTTCGTCGAGAATTACCTGAAGCCGGGCATCCTTTCGCCCGAGGATATTTCCCAGGGCTGCCATGCCATGACGCCCGCTTACCTGGAAAACCAGCTGGGCAGGAGCCTGCGTAATTTTGGCGTGGAAACCGTGGACGTTTATTACCTCCACAATCCCGAGACCCAGCTCGCCGATATCGACCGTGCGGTGTTTCTGGAAAAGCTGCGCGAGGCGTTCCGGTGGTGTGAGGAAAAGGTGGCGGAGGGGAAAATCAAATTTTATGGTCTTGCGACGTGGAACGGTTTCAGGCTTGAAACTGAAGCTCCGGATTATCTTTCCCTGGAAGAAATCAATGTAGTGGCACGCGAAGTGGGCGGCGCCGGGCACCATTTCAAGTTCGTGCAGCTTCCGGTCAGCCTGGCCATGCCTGAAGCGTGGGTCATGCCTAACCAGTCGTTCGGGGCGAACCTCGTTCCGTTCCTGAACGTAGCGCAGCGCACGGGCATTACAGCCATCGCCAGCGCCAGCCTTCTGCAGTCCCGTCTCGCGGGGCCGCTCCCGGAATTTTTAAACAAGTTTTTTCCCGGCCTCGAAAAGTCTTCACAGAAAGCCCTGCAGTTCGTGCGCTCCGTTCCCGGTTTGACGACCGGCCTCGTCGGTATGAAAAAAAAGGCGCATGTAGTTGAGAATATGGAAGCCGCGAAACATCCCGCCTTGTCCGAGCAGGACCTGATCATGATGTTTCAGCAGACATAAGCCCGCGGCGCTTTTTTGTCTTTAGCAGACATCCGATAAGCCTTCCTTAGATTTATTTCATTCTCTCAGCAATAATCCGTAACGCCTGCGGCGGGCTTTTCGTCCCGGCCGTGCGCGGCCTTGCTCCCGGCTTCGGGAAAGACCAGAGCCTGTTTGGTCGAAAGCTAATGCTTTCGACAGGCTTGCCGAAACTCGATGTTTCGGTCTTTGCTCCCGGGAACCCTCGCCATCGCCCGCTGATGCGGGCCGGCGTCTCCCGTCAGCACAGGGCCCGGTTTTCCACGAAGCCTTCGCACATGCCGCTGACGGCCGGGACGGGGTTTATTTTAAAAAATATCCGTCCTGCCCGCGGTCAGGACAAAAGGCTCCGCGCCCAGCGGTAAATTATATTGTTAGAAAAATCAGGGATACTCTTCGGAAGAGTTTATCGCCGCCTGCGAAAGGACAAAAGCCAGCGCAGCGTTAAATCAGGGAAAGGCCGCCGTCGGCGATGATGGTCTGGCCGACGACCCACCGCGAGTCAGGGGACGCCAGGAAGGCGATGACTTTCGCGATGTCTTCCGGCTGGCCGATGCGGCCCGCCGGCGTTCTTGCAACAGCTTCTTTCTTCAAATTCTCGTAATTCGGAAAAAACTTCACCGCATCAGTATCCACGAGCCCGCCGGAAACGCAGTTCACGCGAATATTTTTTGGGGCCAGTTCCACAGCAAGGTACTTTACCAGGGTCTCCAGCGCGGCCTTCGAGATCCCGATCGCGCCGTAGTTGGGGAGGTAGCGGTGGGAGCCGAGGCTGGAAAGGGTGATGATGTTGCCTTCCCCGGTATTTTCCATGGCCGGCAGGACCTTCTGGACCAGCTGGAGGAATGCCTTCGCGTTAACGTCGAGCGAGATTTCCCACTGGTTTGCCTTGAGCTTGTGAACGGGTTTGAATGCGCCCAAGGCGGCGTTATGGACCAGCAGGTCGATCCGGCCGAATTCGGCCAGGGCGGCCGCGACCATGGCGTCGACGGCCTTTGGGTCGCCTACGTTGGCTTGATGAGTCAGCACGCGCACGCCGAGGTCTTCGAGTTCTTTGCGGGTTTCTTCCGCGGCTTCCTCGTTGCGGACATAATTCAGGAGGATGTTGGCGCCCATTTTCGCGAATTCATGCGCGATAGCGCGGCCAATCCCGCGCGAAGCGCCGGTGATCAGGGCGGTTTTGTTCAAAAGGACTTTGGGATTTGATGTATCTTTTTCCGTGGATGATTTCGTCATAAGTGGCCTCAAGGATAGGCCGGAACCCTTTAAAAATCAACGAAAAAACGGGGAATAATCCTTTGGCCCGCCCAGAGCCCTGTGCTATAATGCCCCCCTCAAATGGTTGAAACTTCAGCCTTCTCGCTGGGAAAAAAAATCCGGGTCTTTCAGCGTTCTATCCAGGACGCCATGGTCCGAAGTTTCCCCAGCCTCGAGCTCGACAAGCGGGCCGAGGGATTCGTCGAGATCTTTGAGAAACATTTATCGCCGAAAAGTGATGTCCTGGACATCGGAGGCGGCTGGGGTTTTTATGCCGGGCCGCTCGAAAGAAGAGGGCATCAACTGACTGTGCTGGACGTGGTCAAGCCCAGCGTGCAGAAGGCGCCGGTGATCATTTACCCGGGCGGCCGGATGCCGTTCGAGGGCAAGACCTTCGATGCCAGCATGATGGTCACCATGCTGCACCATACGCCGGACCCGGAAGCTATCCTGAGGGAGGCTGCGAGGGTGACGCGCGGCAGGGTCATTGTGATCGAGGACATCTACAACAACCCTTTGGGGCGTTTGTGGACCATCCTCCGCGACCAGATATATAATTTCGAGTTTTTCGGGCATCCGTGCCAGTTCAAGGACGCCTCAGGCTGGAAAGCGCTTTTCGAACGCTGCGGCCTGGCGCTGGTAGAAGAAACCCAGCTCACGACCCGCCTGGCGGGCCTGAGCATTCTCAACGTGGTTTTCGTCCTGGAAGTGAAATGAACAGGCTGGCCCCGGAAAAAATTTTGTGGGTAAGAAAAGGCGAGGGGATCGCCGCGCAGGGAAAAGTTCCTGCGGAAGCACCTTTTTTTCAAGACCATTTCCCCGCGTTTCCGGTCCTTCCGGGCGTTTTGAGCCTGGATATTCTGAAGACCGCAGCGCAGATTTATTTTAAAGAAACAGGCGAGGCGGCGCACGGCGCCGTCCGCAAAATCGAAGCGGCAAAGTTCGCTTCATACCTGAAACCCGGCGACGAGTGGGAAGCGCAGCTCAAGCTCGTCGCTTCGGAACCGGGAAGCAGCAAATGGGAAGGACGGCTCCTTTCCCAGAACCGTACGGCGGCCTCGGTCAAGCTGTACCTAGACAATAAATAAATTTTTAAGGGGGTTTTTACATGGAAGCACAGATTTTCGAAAAGGTGAGTGAAACGCTGGCAGGAGCGCTCGGCATTGACAAGGGCGAGATTCGTCCGGAGTCTTCGCTGGTCCGCGACCTCGGCGCTGAGTCGATTGATTTCATCGACATCATTTTCCGTCTCGAAAAAGCTTTCGATATCAAGATCCCCAGCGGCGATCTTTTCCCGGCCAATATCCTGAACGATGACCGCTTTGTTCAGGAAGGCCGCGTGACGCCCGCAGGTCTGGCTGAACTCAAGGCCAAAATCCCTTACCTCGACGTCGACGCCTTCGCCAAAGACCCTCAGGTCCAGAAGATGTCGGACTTTTTCACGGTCAACATGGTTATGCTTTACCTCCAGGACCGTCTTGCCAAGGCCAAAGCCTAAGCAGCGCATCGTCGGTGCGGGCATTGACCTGGTGTCACTCCCGCGTTTCGAAAAATTCCTGAAGGAACACCGGAAAAAGGCTATTTCAATCCTCTTTTCCGGTCCATCTCCCAAGAATAAATCCGCCAAGGCCCTCGCGCGCGTATTCGCTGCCAAGGAGGCCGTTTTCAAGTGCCTGGACCGTTCCTGGATGGGAATCGAGGGATTTCAGGCCATCCAAATCCAGGGTTCCCAAAGCTCCCGTTTTCGTGTAAAATCCACGCTTCTTCCCAAGGGCGCCCAGGCAGAGGGCGTATTTTTTGAAGGGGAAGGCTGGGTTGGAGCGCAAGCCATGGTGTGGAAATAATATGAGATGGCTTTTGCTGGATGAAGTCGTGGCAGTAAACCGCGGCAAAACTGCGGTTAGCATGGGCCGTATTC
>CAZMMY010000067.1:0-7925 GCA_964567495.1 uncultured bacterium | reverse complement strand
GGGTGGAAGGCGGGGAGTGGAAATCCTATTTCAAGATTGAGGAAGACGGTCAAACGGTGGATTATGGAATTTACCGTGCGGGCCAGGAACAGGCCATGATTTCGCGCGGTAAAACAGTTCCCGAAAACCTGGCGGATGCGGAAATGGTTGTGATTCAGAACGTTGCGCGCGCCCGCAGGCCTGCACGCCAGGGCGTTAAGCGCGAGCGTATCAGCACCAGCAAAGTACCGCCGACTATGCGGAACCTGGAACCGCGCAGGCTGAGCAAAAACATCGATCAGTTCTGGGCGGAATGGCACGGCCCCAGCGGACACCAATGGCGGCTCACGTTCAATAACTTTCCTATCTGGCCTCCTGATTTTTCACGGCCTGACGATGAACAGTTCCTCCACATGGTTGTGGTGCGCGGGGATAAAAAGGTTCACCAGACCAAGATGATCGCTTACGAAAACCTTCATGATCTGACTGCGCTTTTGTCGGCGTTGAATTCCAGCGAGGACCTGGAGGGGCAGGAGCGCTTCCGCATTGGTGTCAGCGGATGGTACCATTCACGCAAAAGAAACGCTCCGAAGGCCGGGCCCAGCCAAATCCAGGCCCACGGCCAGGTCATACGTTTTCCGTTTCCTGTCGAGCGCGCGAGGCTGAAACATGCGGGTTCGAATGGGGACGTCGCTGTTTACACAATCGACGACGGATTTGGGTCGGGCGTCGTGGTCGAAGGCTCGCTCAGCAATCTAGGGGCTGTCGCGCGCATGCAGGAAGAAGTTCTCGCGCGTATTACCCGCAAGGGGCATTCTTTCAATTATCTGCTGACGCCGTACGGCAACGACAAAATCCGAATTTTTACTTTTGACCGGCTGGCCGCGGTCCCTGAGCCGCATTTCACGGGTGAATGGGGCTATGCGGAAATGGGCCGAGTCATCGTGATTGACAGTCCTACAATTTTTTATGACATGCAGGATGCTCTGCAGACCGAATTTGACCAGCTGAATTCCGAACAAGGCGTAAGCTGGACCAAGGAAAAAAGACGTTTAGGCCAGCTCAGCAGTGTCAAGCCCGCGCTCCGCCAGCAAGTCCACGATTCTCTGAACCTCATTACGGCTCCGCCGGATGAAATAGAAGCCTTGGTGGCGGCACTGCCTTTGACGCGTTCAGAAATGCGCGCGACTCTCTCTGAGCGGGCTTCTCAATGGCTGTCTGCGACGAGGGCGCGGCTGACCGCTTTATATCTGCGGATGTATTACCGTGATTCAGGCGTCTCCACGGTTGCCGTCCTGCCGGGTCTTCCGGCCGGCCCGTCGAAGCGGGAGGACGTCAGCCGACAGCTGTCGCTGCTTTCCGGCTTTAATACGTCAATTTTAATCCAGAAAAATTACGGGGAAGCCGACGTCGCCATACGTGAGCTGGCTCAAAGACTCAGGCGCGGAGAAGTAGAGGGGCGCTCTCCGCACGAAGTGGTAAAGATCGACCTGGCTGAATTTATCAGGGCTTACCGGAACAACGCCCCTGAATATTTTGAGAGGCTGCTGGGATGGATTGGGACAGTACCGGGCAGTATCGCGCTGGCTGTTAAGAATCTTGATGCCGCCATTGAGTATCCGCGCATTGCCGCAGCGCTGAAACAGTTTCAGGCAAAAAAAGAGAATGTTCTTATCGGCTCTGTTATGTTCGACGGCTATCGGCGGCTTGAGGCCGATCGTCAATTTGCGCAAAGCCTGAATTTTGTCCTGAACGAGAGAAAAACCCCGGGTGAAAAACGCAGCCAGAAAGTCCTTATTATCGGCGCGACCTCGTTCCTCGGACGCGCGGTTTACGACCGCTTCCTGAATGAATTCACTCAGGTCACGGGCACGGGCTTCTCCAAGGCCGCCCAGCAGGGCTTTGACGCTCTGGATACAACCTCGGATGAAGATGTGCGCCGTTATTTCGAGGCACACCCTGATTATGACGTCGTGATATATGCTTCGGGCGAGCCGAGCGTAGTCGTCGCCGAGAAAGATCGCGAGCGCACACGGGCCGTAAACGCAACGGCTGTCCAGACTATCTCCAAGTATTTTAAGGGGAAATTTGTTTACGCTTCGACAGAATATGTTTTTGACGGAATGGACGCCCCTTACGCGTCGACATCACAGGCTGTGCCGCAGAATTACTACGGCCAGACAAAGCTGGAAGGCGAGCAGCTGACCCTCAGCCTTTTCAGCAGCCCGCTGGTGCTTCGCCTGGGTGCTCTTTATGGACACAATGGCCCTGAAGATAAAAAGACGACGGCCAAGGACATGGCTGAAAAAATAGAAGCGGGCCAGCCGCTGAAAGCGGATAACGTCCAGTTCAAGCTCCCGATTCTGCTCGAGGATGTCGGCGCAACGCTCGTAAAGTTGCTCGACCACGACGTGGCAGGCGTTTATCAGACCACAGGCGCCGAACCTGTCACAAAATACGAATGGGCGAACAGAATGGCGGCGGCATGGGAACAGGAAAGCGGGCGAGCGTCGGCTTCCGTCATCACCCCGGACAATACGCCTCCCGTAATCGATCCGATGCGCCCTTATAACGTGCAGATGGTCAACACGGATTCCCCGCGCCTGCTCCGGCATGGGCTTCCGCTGATGCTGCGTAAGCGGCTTATCGAGCGTGGAAAGCTCTCACGCGAACCGCTGACTTTCGTGCAGGGAAATTATGCTCCTTATATATGGGGCGGCAACGGTATTCCAGCCATGAAAGACAGGCCGCTGGCCGATCCGTCCGCCAAGGTCGCGGAATCCTGGGAGATTTCCACGCACTCCAAATATCCTTCCCGGGTTCAGCTGACCACCAACGGCACCGTTCCGTTGTCTGCCATTTTGCAGGACCGCGTTCTTGCCGAGGCGGTGCTGGGCAGGGAAATTGTGGCGGAATACGGCCAGCAGATTCCGTTTATTCTCAAGTTTCTGGACGTGCACGACTGGCTCTCTGTCCAGGTTCACCCTTCGGATGCGGCGGCACGGCGCTTCAGCGAAAAAGACCCTGGCAAGCAGGAGGATTTTATAGTCATCAGCCGTCATGACAAGGGCGAGGGTATTTTTTATCTGGGCCTTCGCGACAAGGTGACTCAGGAGCAGTTTGAAACCGCCGTTATGAACGGGGCGGACGTCCGTTCGTTTTTGAATGAAGTCCGTGTCAAACCTGGGGAAATTTATACGGTCCCTCCCGGCGTTCCCCACGCTTGGGGGCCCGGTGTCATGCTGGTGGAACTTGGCCAGCCGTCCGATCTGACATATCGCCTTTACGACTACGGGCGCGACAGGCCGACCCACCGCGAAAAGGGCCTCGCATCGGTCAATTTCCGCAGTTTGCGCGGCGACGCGCTGGTTTCTTATCTTCGCCAGGAATGGCAGCCGACGGAAGATCCGTCTGTCAAGGCCGCGCCCGTGCATGCTTCGTGGAACCTGGATTTTCTTGAAATTAAACCCGGCGGAGCCGTCACGACAAAAAAAGATGCGCGTTTCCACACGCTTATGGCAACAGAAGGAAACGTCACCGTCGAGGCGGCTGATGGTTCATGGAAAGTCACTCTGCAGCATGGCCACACGATTATCGTGCCGGCGGGAGCGGGCGACTACGTTGTGAGCAATGCTTATGGAAAAGATGCAGGTATTCTCAGGCTTGTGGTTTTGCTCGAGCGCGAGCAGTTAAAATACAGCATCGGTATTACAATGGGCGGCACCAAGATGGCCATCGGCGCGGTCGGGATCGACGGCCTGATCGGCCAGCTTCCGCGCTTCCATTGGAACAAGGAACTCGAACGCCAGGAAAAGAAGGCCAGTCCCGACACTGTCATTGATCTGTTTGTTGATGAGATTGACCGCCTGATTGCGGAGTACAGCCTTGATTCGCGCGGGCTTGGGGAAATCGGCATCGCCTGGCCTGGCCCGGGCGATTACGCGAAAGGAATTGTTTCCGCGACTTTCGTGCCGGGTTTTAATAATTATCCTCTTAAGCAGGAACTCGAAAAAAGGCTGCAGACCAAATACGGCAGACCGATCACAGTCCGCATTCTGCTGGACGTTGTGGCTGGTTTCGAAGGCGAAAAAACAGACGCGCGCGGAGCCATGAGAAATGTAGAAGATGGCATGGTGCTGAATCTCGCGACCGGCATCGCCGCCGCACTTCTGCATGACGGCAAATTGATCGAAAAGGAAACTTACAGACCGGCCTCAGGTGAAGCGCTTGAAATCGAAAGCGGCCTTGGGCAGCTTGGCAGGCATTTAATCCGGCTGCCCTCGGGCGAATGGGAATACCGTCCCACACCGCGGGGCGAAGTTGCGAAGCACGATAAAACTGCCGGGGAAGTTCGCTTGACCGAGTGGCTGGGAGGGCCGGCGATTGCGCGCAGGTTCATACGGGAAGCCGTGCTTCATCCGGATTCGCAAATCGAAGAAGAACTGGGTATATCGGCCGTGGAGCTCGAAGCCCGGCTTGCTGCGGGCAGGGAAGAAGAGCTTGAGCGCCGCCTGATTGAAAAAATTACAGACCTCGCCAGGAACGCTCATCCGCTGGCCGAAAAATTTGTTGCAGATGCCGGTAGGGACGCCGGATTGGCGCTGAAGGCGTTTCTCGATGCGTTCCCCGGAGCCAAATTCAACAATAAGATTGTCCTCGTGGGCGGCATTGGCGAAAACCTTGGGCTCGGCGTTATTTCCGCCCACAGCTCGGACGATATTTTCATCCGCAGCATGAAAGAAGCTTCGGGGCAGGAGGCCATCAGCCGCTCGCTGCTTGGGCTTCAAAGAGAAATACTGGGTTTCCGGCCCGGCACGCGTGCGTCTTCCCGTTCCGAAATGCGTTCGACGCTTCCTGATTTTGATGCGATGAAAGGCGATACGCCGGAGTCCCTGAGAGCAGCCTTGATAGGAACGACCGCAAAACATCAGGACGACCAGGCTGTGTCGTTTTCCGCGGCCGAGCGTATTCTTAGAAATAACCCGAAAGCTTTCACGCAGGACAATTTTCAGATCCCGCTCGCCATGACGACCGATCCGGACGAATTTGACAGAACCTATGCTTACGACCTCATACGTCTTTTTTTTAAGGCGGATCCCGCGGCATACACTTACGACGATCTTTTCCCCGTCCTTTTGAAGGGGCTGGAGGACAAGAACCATATTCGATTTCACGTTCTTGATGCCATCGCTGACTTCGTGCGAATCAATACGAAATACGCGACAGAACCAAATCTTGCCATCGTCCGCAGGCACCTCCAAGACCCCTATGAGCCGAACCGTCCGCACGCTGCCGCCGCCGAAAAAGCATTTCTTGAAGTCAATCCCGCTCTGGCTAACCGCAGCGAGCTGCGGCTTTCACCGGGCCCGATTTCCGCCGCTCCCGGCCCGGAGAACACCGTGATTCTGGTCGACGGTTCCCGCTTGTCAGGCGAGGAACTTGCTGCCGAGCTGGCGATTCAGGTGAGAAACGGCTATTCACTCGGCGTTTACAACAGCAGGGTTTTTTCGCAGCTGGAAGCGCTCCTTAAATCGCTGAATCTGCCTCGCGCCAAAATCAATTTCTTCCCCGGCTCAATTGATGCCGCCGCAGCCTATTATGGGAACCAGGGCAGCGGTCCCGTCAATTTCGTCCTTTATTCCGGCAAAGAAGCTATTCAGCCGGGCGAAAAAAACCTGCTTGAACAACACGATGGCAGGGCTGTCCACATTTCCGCTGAAGCTGAAACAGGAGGCCTGGGCGTCGGTTTAAAGCATCTGGCCGAGCTCCTCAAAGACCAGCCCGCCGACGACATTGTCAGGCTTGGGAAGCGCATCGTGCGTGCCAGCCGCGGCGCTTCGGTGCTTATGAGCAAGCTGTATGAAGCTGAGTACGCGGTCGTTTTCGCTCGCGCCGCATAGTCCGCCCGTCCAAGCTTGCTAAACCCCCTCAATCCCGCTAAAATACCCCGCTTATGGCTCAATCAAAGGATTATTACAAAGTTCTGGGAGTTACAGAAAAAGCCTCTGCGGACGATATTAAAAAGGCTTACCGCAAACTGGCGGTCCAGTACCATCCGGATAAGCATCCCGGCAGGGAAAAAGAGGTCGAAGGCCGCTTTAAGGAAATTTCTGAAGCTTATTTCGTTCTGAGTGACCCCAAAAAACGCGCCCAATACGACCAGATGCGCAAGTTCGGAGGGGCGGGGGCTTCCAATTTTGCAGGAGCTCAGGGTTTTGATTTTGAAGAGCTGCTCCGGCAATTCGGCGGCGGGCGCGGCCGGCCTGGCGCGTCGTCCGGGAGAAGTTCGCAGTATTCCGCATTCGGCGATATTTTCGAGGACCTGTTCGCGGGGCTCGGCGGTTCAGGCCGCGGCGGCAGAAGCCAGTACAGCTATTATTCCCCCCAGGGCGGCGGACAGGCTTATTCGCCGGCAGAGGAAGAGGAAGAAAGCGCGGATGTTGTGGTCAATTTGCGTGTCTCGAAGGACAAGGCCGAAAAGGGAGGGCCCGTGACGTTTAAAACGCCGGAAGGAAAAACTATTTCCGTCAAGATACCGCCGCACACCAAGGCAGGCCAGAAACTTAGGCTGACCCGCCAAGGCCGGCTATGTCCGACCTGCCGCCATGAAGGCGACCTTCTCCTACAGATCAAGGTGGAAGCATGAAAATGAAAAAACGCGGCATCATGAAGAAGAGAAAGCTTCCGCAGGAGTTCCATTATAAAACCGGCAATGCGGAGCTCGACCGCGACATTATCAAGCTCGTAGAGTCTGTGGGCAAAGATCCGAACACAGACCTGATGCGGGACATTGTCATGACGGGGATCAAGCTGCACGAAGACGGCCTGGAACGCGGAGATATTAAGCTTATGACGACCGCGCTTAAAGAAATGCGGTATGCCCTCAAGGTTTTTGGCCCGTACCGGCACGTGCGAAAGGTCGCGATTTTCGGCTCGGCCCGTACTCCTGCGACGTCGGCTGATTACAAACAGGCGCGCGAATTTTCCAAGGCCATTGTAGACGCGGGCTGGATGGTGGTGACCGGAGCTTCTTCGGGCATTATGCATGCGGGGAATGAGGGTGCTGGAACTGCAAACAGCTTCGGCGTGAACATACGCCTGCCGTTCGAGCAGGACGCCAACCCTGTCATCAAGGGCGACCATAAGCTGATCAATTTTAAATATTTCTTTACGCGCAAGCTGATCTTCATCCGCGAATCCGACGCTACGGTCCTTTGCCCGGGCGGTTTCGGGACCCATGATGAGGGTTTCGAGACTCTGACGCTTGTGCAGACCGGTAAAGCGGCGCCGCGCCCGATCATCTGCCTCGATCCGCCGGGCAGCACCTACTGGAAGTCATGGAAGCAGTTTCTTGTCAAAGAACTGGTCAAGCGCCACATGGTTGACCCGGACGACCTGGGCATGATCCATTTCACCAAGGATCCGCACGATGCGGTCCGCGTGATTACACATTTCTACCGGAATTATCATTCGAGCCGCTATATTGGCGATCGGCTGATTATCCGCATGAAGCACGCGCTTTCCGCCAAAAAACTGAAGGCCTTGAACCGCGATTTCAAAAGTATACTGAAGCAGGGAACGATTCAGCAGTATATGAAGCCCTTCGAGGAAGAAGAAAACGAGCCCCACACCTTCGACCTGCCGCGTCTGGCGCTGTATTTCAACCGCCGGCATTTCGCATGCATGATCCGGATGATCAACCGGATCAACGAGGACGAATAGTTTTTCGGGCGCTTAGCTCAGTTGGTTAGAGCATCTCCCTTACAAGGAGAGGGTCACAGGCTCCGGCCTGCGGCCCGGAGGGGAGCGCTGAATTCAAACATGACTTGATGTCATGTTTGAAGCGCGGGCGGCTACCGAGCGCAGCGAGGAGCCGAGTCCTGCGCGCCGGAGGCGTGCTAAATTTTTCGGGCGCTTAGCTCAGTTGGTTAGAGCATCTCCCTTAC